>JAFXYK010000064.1 GCA_017541805.1 Paludibacteraceae bacterium | reverse complement strand
GAGCAGACCGTAGTGCTGCCGATAGAGAACAGCCCGATGATCATGCTCGATGCTTGGGAGTATGATATAATCGGTAGATAAAGTTGAAAGTTTAGAGTTTAAAGTTTAGAGTTTATAATAAATCCCGCGCTAAGAAGTGCGGGATTTATTGTGTAGAAGGGTTTATTTTATGCCATAGCGCCGTTCACTTGGATGACTTGTCCGGAGACGTAGGAGGAAAGGTCGCTCGCTAAGAAAAGTGCGACCTTTGCTACTTCTTCGGGTTCGCCTCCGCGCTTCATCGGGATCATGGAGACGAACTGCTTGAGGGTCTCTTCACTCAGCGCTTTGGTCATATCGGTGATGATGAATCCCGGCGCGATGGCATTGGCACGCACACCGCGGCTACCGAGTTCTTTGGCTACCGACTTGGTAAGGGCGATAATACCGGCTTTGGACGCCGCATAGTTGGCTTGTCCGGCATTGCCGTTGATACCGACGACGGAACTGAGGGAGATGATCGAACCGCTGCGCTGCCGCATCATGACGGGTGTTACCGCATGGGTGAAGTTAAACGCCGACTTGAGATTGACATTGATGACGGCATCCCATTGCTGCTCCGTCATACGTATGAGCAGGGTGTCGCGCGTGATACCGGCATTATTGACCAGTATATCGAGTTGGCCGAAGTCCGCCACCACTTGTTCAACAACGCTGTGCGCCGCATCAAAATCCGCGGCATTAGACGCATAGAACTGCACCTTGACGCCTAAGGCGGCTATCTCCTCTTGTGTGGCCTGCGCCACTTCGTTCAGTTCCAGATCCGTGAAGGCGATGTTCGCACCCTCGCGGGCAAAAGCCAAGGCGATCTGTTTTCCTATTCCACGTGCTGCTCCTGTGATCAGGGCTACTTTATTTTCAAGTAACATATTCGTTTAACGTTTAAAGTTTAACGTTTAGGGGTTAGAGGACTCCTCTTCTGCATTCTCCTCTGGCTCCTCCTTGGGTTCCTCCTCATCGATGGGGAAGACGCCGGTAGGTTTGAGGATGGTATATTGACTCATGTCTTCGTTCGAATCGAAGCCGACGCCGGTGATGATACTCTTCTCGCGGGTGATATGGATGACGGAGTCCGAATAGACGCGGTGGGTCTGCTGGTTCCAGTTGAGGTTGGGGGTATCGAACTGCTCCCCTTTCCTATTCAGCGCATGCACGTTCCCTTTGAGTATCCATATCTGCGCTGTCTCGTTATAATAGGCATAATCGGCCTTGAGCGAGGCTTGCACACTCAGATCGACATCGAACTGCTCGAGGTACACACCTTCGGGAAACTCCTGATACGGCGGTTCTGTCTTGTCATAGAAGAGCCAAAGCGGCGCCTCAATCCGATAGCGCGTGATGCCGGAGTCGGAGATCAGGCTCTTCACCTGATAGGTGATAGCCGCCGGTATCTCCTCGCGCGAAACGGAGTCGGAACTCTGCCCCACTCCGTTGTTACACGCGCCAAAAAGGATAGCGAGCATCACAAGGACACTCGCTATTGGCCATTTATCGGATGGTAGTCGTCTCACCAATCCATCCTCCTACGTAGTAGGTATCACCCGAGAACTCGTTCGGAAGGTCGAAGCGCTCCTCTTTGGTGGGGAAATATTTCTTGTACGTATTGATGAACTCGGAAGCTTGTGCCTCTACAGACGAATCCACTTGTTTAGCCTTGATGAACTTATCCACCGCAGCCCAGTACACCGTCTTGTTCAAGATACGTCCCTTCGGGTCATTACCGTGCAGTTGGGTAGCTGCGTAGCACATACCGATGATGATATAGCAGCGTCCCTGACCTTTGTTGACACCCAGACCCTGGAGGGTAGCTACCGATGCAAGCGCGTACTTACGTGCTTCCGGATAACGACGGAGGTTGTTGTAGTAGTAATAAGCTACGTTGTATTGGTAGTCTGCTACATCTTCCATTGCGTCCTCTACCATCGCCAGTTTGATAGCCTGATCGTAGTAAGCTATAGCCTGCTCGATGTCACCTTTCTTAGCACTCATCGAAGCGCAGCCAGCTGCGGACTCTTGGGTCGGTTGCAGTTTATGTGCCGCCTCGCAAGCAGCGAAATAGACATCGCTCTCGGTGCAACGTACACGTTTGTACAGTTTTGCGATCTTGGTCAACATATCGAGGTTCGTCACGTTCGCTTGAACGACGGAAGCATACAAAGCATCCAGTTTCGAGCAGTCAGCAGCACCGGAGATAGCGAAGATATTATCCACATAATCCTTCTGCTTGCCGGCAGCCTCTGCATTCTTGTTGTTGGCGTTCGCTGCTTGCTCGCCGAGGGCGTTGCTTGCCATCTCATAATCGGCGATGAACTGCTCAGCCAAGCCGTTCGGATCTTTCTTATAGAGTGCGTACGAAGCATCTACGAGTTTTACCAATACGGTGATTTTACTCTGCGAACCCATCGCAGCCACCGACTTGCTCAAGCATTCGCGGGCTTCTGCCAGCTTGGTGTCACCAAAGAAATCCAGATAGGCGAGACCCTTTTCACCCAAGATATAGTTCGTCGGATATTTGGGATCATTGCCGAAGAAGCGGATACGCTTGTCCTGCAGTTCAACCGCCAGGTTAGCCAGACGCTCTTTCTCTGCCGGATCTGCGGTAGCTTGGAACAATGCCTCTACGATCTTAGCACCGTCGGTGTAGATCGACTTGTTCGCATTCGGGCAGGTCGTGTACACAGACCACCAGGGCTCATACGCATCGGCGTACATCTTATTCTTCACACTCTCGTGGAAGAGCGACACGTTCATCACACACTCCTCGGTGATAACCGGCTCAGCCTCTTCTACTGCCGGAGCAGCCTGAACAGGAGTCTCCTCCGCTACTTTTTTCGGTTTCTTTGCGCAAGCCAGCGCCGGAACAGCGGCTGCTAACGCGAGAACTAATAATGTTTTCAGTTTCATAATGATATAATTTTAATTAATTCTGAGTATTCTGATTATTCGGAGTAATCTGATTCATCGGATTCAAATTCTATGCCAAACTACAATTTGCGTTTGAAGAACCAGGATTCGGCGATGGATGCGCCGATAGTGAATCGCAGGGAGTTCTCTTCCAGTCCGGCGGAGCTGCCGCGGTGGGTATATTCGATGGTGGTGTTAATCACCGTACCAATGGTCCACAGCGGGAAACCGATACCGATAGACGCCGAGATCCGTCGTGCTCCGATAGTCACCAGGTACTCGTCGCGCACGTTGATACCTGCGCGCCACATCATACGCTCGGCATAATTACGTCCCATCGGATTATGACGATACTCGACACCGAAGGCATAGCGGTTGGTGTTTCTGAGGCCGCTCATCGAGCCCGGTGCACCGTTGTAAAGGGCTTCCGCCATATGCTGGCGCTCAAAATCAAAGGCTACCGTAAGGCGGTTTGCCCAATTATAACTGGCTCCGACACCCCATACCATCGGTAACTGCCAGCCTCCTGTATAGACACTGATGGAGTCGCTGGTTTGGGTATCCAGCACCATCAGTTCGCTATGCAGGCGCATCTTATTCTCGAAGATCGCACCTAAGTTGATGGTATGATTGCCCCAGGTATGGAAGAGTTGCGCACCTGCGCGGAGACGTACGTTGCTCACGCTGAGGTTCTCCAGTTCGGCCGTCGGGTTGACGTTGCTCTCCGTGAAGGTCAGCGTACGCGTGTGCGCCAAGTCGCCCCACATATAATAGACATTGGCACCCAAAGCGAGCCAGTTGCAGATATTAAAACTGAGACCGCCGTATACTTGGCTGATGTTGCCGTCGCCGTAATAGGCCTTCGTATAATGTGCCGTTCCGGGGATGGAGTCGCTCATTTGGATGTTATAACCGACGGAACTGAAAGGCTGCAGGCCGACGCTCATCGCGATCCATTGTTTCCACAGCGGGAACTGCATCGTGACATATTCGAGGTTACCGTTCGCTTTGTTCTTCATGCCTCCGGCATCGTTGTACCGGCTCCAACTGGCACTCGCCGCCACATCGAACATGAAGGTCAAGCTGTCGCAGGACGTGTACGATGCCGGTTGAGCAGAGTTGATGGCACGGTTGTTACGCATACCGAAGCCTACTCCACCCATCGCCCGATAACCCATCGGCACATTCTCATTGAGGTCACCGTAAGCATAGCGCGAATACGGCGAACTGGTCATGTTCTGCGCCGATAAAGGTGAAAGGTGAAAGGTGAAAGGAGAAAGGAGCACCATCCCCAATACCACAATCCTATATATTACCCTTTCTATTTTCATTTTTCGTTTTTCAACTTATTATACGTCAATATCGTGTTTAATCCTATCAACACCAGATTTTTCTCAAAATGCATTTGCCTGTTCTCTGTGCGCGAGGTACGGACGTTATTCAGGATATACGGCGCATGTCCTCCGGTCAGATAGGTCTGAAAATGCGGCATTTTCTCCCGCAAAGTCCGCATGTATCCTTTCACTTCGTATGCCACACCGCGCACCACTCCGGCGGCTATCGCATCGCGGGTGTTTTTACCGAACAGCGGAATCAGTTCATTCTCTTCGGCGTCCACGAGCGGCAGTTTCTTCGTCATCCGCTGCAGCATCGTGAAGCGCATCTTCAGTCCCGGGGCGATGTTGCCGCCGATATACTCGCCTTCGGCGGTCACGAAGTCATACGTGATGGCCGAACCGGCATCGATGATGAGAAGGTTCTCATTCGGACAAAGGCTCTTTGCGCCTACAGCCGCCGCTAAACGGTCTTGTCCCAAAGTCTGCGGCGTCTCATAGCGATTGATAATCGGCACCGGCGTGTTATGATCAAAGAGCACAAAATGTTGCGACCTGCGATGCAGGGTATTCACCACTGCGGCTTCGATATCCACCACCGAACTGATGATCGAGTCCGTGATGTCGTACAGATCAAAGAGACGCTCCACGTCCGCGGAAGAGAAGGACTTGTAGATAAAATCCTTGATCACCGTCCCTTCGTCCGTCATCAACGCCACTTTCGTGCGGCTATTTCCCTGATCGATACACAGATTCATGCTACTTCACCATCGAAGTATAGAGGAAGCGCTTGATGGATTTCTTCGGCGTCTTCTCAAACTCCTGCGAGTACAGACGGAACTGCGATATCTGCTCGTAAGCCGCCAACTCGGAGTTCACTTGCTTGCGTGCATCCTCCATCTGCTCCTCCAGTTGCTCACTGGTCAAACCGTCCTTATCCACTTCGTTGAAGTCCGGACATACGAGCGCCACCAGACGGGTGTCTTCCTGCTGCAGCACGAGCGACTCCAGCACGTAAGGCATGTTATTGATCTTCGCCTCAATCTCCTCCGGGTAGATATTCTGTCCGCTCGGACCGAGCAGCATTGTCTTGCAACGACCTTTGATATAGAGGAATCCGTCTTCGTCGATCTGGCCCAGGTCTCCTGTACGCAACCAACCGTCCTCGGTGAAGCTCTCTTTGGTAGCCTGGGTGTTCTTGTAATAACCCGTCATGGTGTTCTCGCCGCGAACAACTATCTCACCGATACCTTCTTCGTTCGGGTTGAGCAGCTTGACCTCCATGATACCCGCCAGCGGTTTACCGCAGGAATAGAGTTTAGCGCCTTCGTCGTACGGCGTGAAGCAAATCAGCGGCGCGCACTCCGTCATACCATAGCCGACGGACATCGGGAATTTGATTCGTCTCAAGAACGACTCCACCTCCGGGTTCAGTGGGGCACCGCCGATGATGATCTGCTTGAACTCACCACCGAAAGCCTGCATCAACTGCTCGCGGATCTTCGAACAAATGATCTCGTCGAGGAACGGCACTTTGAGTACCCAGCTGACCGGTGCTTTCTGGATCTGCGGCACGATCATCTTCTTGTAAATCTTTTCCAGGATCAGCGGCACAGACAGGATGATGGTCGGTTTAACCTCCTCAAAGGCCTTAAGCAAGATCTTCGGCGACGGCGTACGACCGATGAACCAGGTATGACCACCGGCAGCCAGACAAGCGAGGAAATCGAAGGCACAGCCGTAAGCGTGCGCCAGCGGCAGGAAAGCCACGTGACGGCTCTCACGCGACACCAGATTAGCCTCAAAACCATATCGGATATTGCCCGCCAAACCATTGAGCGGCATGATCACACCCTTGCTGAAACCCGTCGTACCACTCGTATAGTTGATACTACCGATCTCGCTATTCGGACGTTCATCGAAATGTACGTCTTTTGCCCAATAGCCCTCCGGATGTTTCTTCTTGAATTTCTCCGCGATAGCCTCGTAGTTGATCTTCTTCGGATCGAGAGCCAGGGAGATCGGATGCCAGTCATTCAGACTTACCGCAGCCAGCACCTTCGGGATCTGGTCGAGGTACATACCTTCCCAGTTGATATCGCTGATGAAAAGCAATTTCGAACCCGAGTGGTTAACGATGTGAATGGCATCATTGGCACGGAAATCCTGCAGAATAGGCACGATGATAGCACCGTAAGTAACCGTAGCCAGATAGACTGCCACCCAGTTACTGTTGTTGCGACCCATCACCGCAATCTTGTCGTTTTTCTTGATACCGCACTCCTTGAACAGGATATGCAACTTCTCAATATTAATGGCCAACTGGCCGTAAGTCAAGGTGACGTCCGTACCGTAGTCGGAAACAGCAGGCAGGTCCCAATTCTCGCGGAACGTGCGCTCGAACATCTTGACAAAATTATATTTCTCTTCGTTCATCATAAACGTATAAAAACACAAATTGCGTGCAAAGATACTGCTTTTTTTTGAATTGTGCAAATAAATTGTTAAAATTTATTGCAAATTAACCGCTTCTTCGAAGGTATAATCCTCTTTTTCGGTCGTAGAGGGGACATAACCCATCGTTTCTTTCGCCTGCTCTTGGGGGAAGGTAAAATAGGTGCATGTACACTCGCAAAGCAGCTCATTTTCTGCCGAATACAACTCGCCGGCTACGATGGCTACATTGCGCCGCATCTCCTTCAGATAACCGCGTAATTTGATGTACTGCTGCAGGGTGGAAACAGGCTTGTGATACCTCATCTCCATTTTCGCCGTCACGCCTGCTGTTTTCAGTTGATGGAACACCACCCAACCGCATACTTCGTCCAGCAAAACAGCCTGTATTCCGCCGTGTAACGTGTTGATCCAAGACTGGTGATTTTGGGTCGGTTTCCAGATCGAGATGATCTCGTTTCCGTCTTCAAAAAACCGCATCTGTGTGCCGATCGGATTGTCAGGACTGCAACCGAAACAATTATAACCGGGCAGGTGTACCCAAGGATTGATGATTCGTTTCATAGATTCATTTTAAAATCGGGCACAAAAATACTACTTTTTTTGCACATACGCAAGATTAAGGACACAAAATACACTTTTTTAGAAAAAATATGCGGGCGCGCTTGCGTATGTAAAAAAATTATTGTAATTTTGCACCCGCTTTTTGTGCGGGTGCTCGAAATCTCGTGATCTCGAGATCTCGACGCCTCGAAAGAAGACTGGAAAATCTAGATAAACAAACAAAAATAATTCACTAACATGCAAACAATCAAACTGAAACGTGGTTTGGACATTCCTTTTGAAGGAGCTGCGGAGTTGGAGCTGTCGAGCGTCAACCGTCCTCAGGTCTTTCATGTAGTGCCCGACCATTTCGCCGGCATCACCCCGAAACTGATGGTGAAGGAAGGCGAGAAAGTGAAGGCGGGTAGCCCGCTCTTTCACGACAAGGCGTTTGAGGAAATGTTGTTTACATCGCCCGTCTCGGGTACCGTCAAGGCTATCGTCCGCGGCGAGAGACGTAAGGTGATGTCTATCGACATCGAGGCAGACGCTGCTATTCAGTACGAGAGCTTTGACGTGAAGGAGGATCCGAAGACATTGCTGCTCAAGAGCGGTCTGTGGGCGCTGATCAAACAACGTCCGTACGACTGCATCGCCATGCCGAACAAGACTCCGCGCGCCATCTTCATCTCGAGTTATGACAGTGCGCCGTGTGCTCCGAATTACGAATGGGTGCTCAAAGGTCAGCTGCCTACGCTGCAGGCCGGTGTCGATGCACTCGCTCAGCTCGCACCTGTGTTTGTCGGCATCCAAGCCGGTGCACAGGCAACGGAGTTCAGAGAGCTCAAGAACTGCACGCTGTACGAAGTAGAAGGTCCGCACCCTGCCGGTAACGTAGGTGTTCAGCTGAACAACCTCGCGCCGCTCGCTAAGGGTGAGACGGTCTACACCGTGAACATCCAGGATCTCGCCCTCATCGGACGTCTGTTCCAGAAGGGTATTGTGGACATGCAGAAAAAAGTGGCTCTGACCGGTCCGCTTGCTCGTGAGCACAAGTACTACAACGTGCTGCCGGGTATGTCGGTTAAGGCGATCTTCGAGTGCAACATCTACAGCGAGTGTCCGTGCCGCCTGATCGCAGGTAACGTACTGAGCGGCACACAAGTGACGATGGACGACATGATCTCGATCTACGACAACCAATACACCGTATTGGACGAAGGTACGGAGAATCATGAGTTCATGGGATGGATGTTACCGCGATTCAAGTCGTTCAACTCCAGCAAGACCGATCCTGCTAAGTTCCTGCAGGACCTGTTCGGTTGCAAACATTTCGAATGGGATGCACGTCTGAAGGGTGGTCGCCGTGCGATCATCGTCAGCGGTGAGTACGACGCGGTATTCCCGATGGATATCTATCCGGAGTATCTGATCAAGGCTATGATTGCGGGTAATATCGACCGCATGGAGGCCCTTGGTGCATACGAAGTAGCTCCCGAAGATTTCGCGCTGTGCGAGTATGTCTGCACGTCGAAGATGCCGCTGCAGGCTATCGTACGTCAAGCGCTGGACAATTTAAAAAAGGAGATTGAGTAATGGAAAAGTTCTATCAAATCTGGAAGAAGTTCGGTAAGAACTTCGAAGAAGGCGGTAAGCTCTCCAAACTGAGCTCGTTCTATGACGCCTTTGATACGTTCCTGTTCACTCCGCAGACCACCGCTAAACGCAATGGCACGCATATCCACGACGGCCGCGACAGCAAGCGTACGATGATCATCGTCGTGCTGGCGCTTGTTCCGGCAATGCTGTTCGGTATGTTCAATGTCGGTTACCAGCACTTGCTGGCTACCGGTCAGTTGGCTACCATCAGCGAGATGAGCAGCTGCTTGTTCTGGAAAGCGTTTGGCTTCGGTTTCTTGGCCGTGCTGCCGTACATCCTCGTGTCGTATATCGTGGGTCTGGGTATCGAGTTCATCGTAGCGCAGATCAAGCATGAAGAGGTAGCAGAAGGCTATCTGGTAACAGGATTCATCATCCCGCTTATTGTGCCGATCAACACCCCGCTGTGGCAAGTAGCGATTGCGGTTGCTTTCGCGGTTATCTTCGCCAAAGAGGTCTTCGGTGGAACGGGATATAATATCTTCAACGTTGCGCTCATCACACGTGCGTTCCTGTTCTTCGCTTATCCGTCGCATATGACGGGTGACGAACCGTTCGTACGTGTCGGCAGCACTTGGGGCTGGGACGGCGGACAACTCGTAGACGGTGTTACTACCGCTACGCCGCTCACGCAGATCAGTACCGGTGGTGAGTTCCACGTACGTTTCTGGGATATGGTCAACGGCCTCATCCCGGGTTCTGTAGGTGAGACCTGTATCTGGGCGATTGCTTTAGGTGCGATCCTGCTGTTGGCTACCGGTGTAGCAAGCTGGAAGACCATGACGGCTGTCTTTGCCGGCGGTGCGATCACGGCGATCCTGTTCAACGCTTTCGGCGCAGCCGACAATGCCGCTGCACAGTATCCTTGGTACTGGCATCTCGTATCCGGCGGTTTCGCGTTCGGTGCCGTCTTTATGGCTACCGACCCTGTCACCTCTGCTCGTACCGAGTGCGGTAAGTGGATCTACGGTTTCCTCATCGGTTTTATTGCGATCGTCGTGCGTGTACTTAACCCGGGTTATCCGGAGGGTATGATGCTGGCTATCCTGCTGATGAACGCCTTTGCTCCGCTCATCGACTGGTGTGTCGTTCAAGCTAATATTAACAAGCGTGCTAAACGCGCCATTAAGTAAGGAGGTCCGCTATGAAACTGAATACGAATTCAAATATCTACACCTTCGTCTATATGACGGTGGTTGTGATCATCGTAGCGGTGCTGTTGGCTCTCGCTAACCAGGCACTCAAACCGCTGCAGGAAGCGAACATCCAATTGGATAAACAGAAACAGATCCTCGGTGCGCTCAAGGTGGATTTCGCCAATGGTAATCCCGAGCAGATCTATCAGGAACTGGTGATGGATACCATCCGTATTGCTAACCCGAAAGATGCAGCGAAAGACTCGCTCGAGATCTATCGTTTCAGCATCGAGGGCGACATCAAGTACGTCCTGCCGCTCAGCGGTAAAGGTCTTTGGGGCGGTATCGGCGGTTACCTCGCACTCAATGCAGACAAGAACACCATCTATGGTGTGAACTTCAACCACGAAGGAGAGACTCCGGGTCTGGGTGCTAAGATCGTTGAGATCGAGTTCCGTGAGAAATTCGAGAACAAGAAGATTTTCAAGGACAACCAACTCGTTTCCGTAGCTGTGCTCAAGAAAGGTAAGACCTGTGCAGCCGGCGAAGAGTATCAGGTAGATGCTATCTCCGGTGCAACCATCACCTCCGCAGGTGTGAGCACGATGCTGGAGACGAACCTGGCAGAGTATGCAGCGTTCTTGAATGATCGTCCTGCTGAGCAAGTTATTGTTGAACCTATTAAAGAGGAGGAGGAATAAGCTATGTTAAGTCAAAAAACGAAAGAGACCCTCTTAGGTCCTCTTAATGTCAATAACCCTGTCGTAGTGCAGATCCTGGGTATCTGTTCGGCGCTGGCCGTAACGGTACAACTGAAGCCTGCCCTCGTGATGGGTATCGCTGTGACGATCATCGTTGCTATGGCCAACGTCATCGTGTCGCTGATCCGTAACACCATCCCGATGCGTGTACGTATCATCGTGCAACTCGTGGTAGTGGCTGCGCTGGTAACACTCGTGAGTGAGATCCTCAAGGCCTTCGCGTATGATGTAGCTATGCAGCTGAGTGTTTACCTCGGTTTGATCATCACGAACTGTATTCTGATGGGTCGCCTCGAGGCCTTCGCAATGACCAACAAGCCGTGGGATTCGTTCCTCGATGGTCTGGGCAACGGTCTGGGATACGCACTCATCCTCGTCATCGTGGCTTTTGTACGCGAACTGTTCGGTGCAGGTCAACTGCTCGGCTTCCAAGTTATTCCGCAATCGTTCTATGACTTCGGTTATGAGAACAACGGTATGATGCTCATGCCGGCTATGGCGTTGATCTTGGTTGGATGTGTAATCTGGGCGCACCGCGCCTATAATGATAAGGAGGCTAAGTAATGGAACACGCTATTAGTTTATTCATGCGAAGCATCTTCGCGGATAACATGATCTTCGCTTACTTCCTCGGTATGTGTTCATACCTGGCTGTATCGAAGAATGTGAAGACCTCTGCCGGTCTGGGCGTAGCCGTTACTTTCGTGCTCATCGTCACCCTGCCGGTTAACTACCTGCTGCAGACACTCGTCCTCGAGCCGCTGCACCTGAGTTACCTGAGTTTCATCCTCTTCATCGCCGTCATTGCCGCTATCGTGCAACTGGTGGAGATGATCGTGGAGAAATACAGCCCGTCGCTCTACGCGAGCCTGGGTATCTTCCTGCCGCTGATTGCCGTGAACTGCGCCATCATGGGTGGTTCGCTCTTCATGCAGCAGCGTATCGGCCTGCCCGCTACTGATCCGAAAGCCATCACTGGTCTCGGAGACGCCTTTATGTACG
>JAFXYK010000063.1 GCA_017541805.1 Paludibacteraceae bacterium | reverse complement strand
CGACATACACAATGCCAAACTCAGGGCGGCAAAACATGCATAAATCTTTCTCATTGTATCGATCATTTAATTATTTGTCCCATGATGTTATATACCTGCTCACCACAGCGGATATAGAGCTGACCGTTCTCGATGAACTTCTCACTCTTGACTTTCGACTCTCCACTCTCCACTTCTTCAATACCGGTTGTGGGTCTTGGCTGGTCACTCAGCACCCATATCTCAAAACTCTCGTTGTGTCCTTCCATCGTGCTGTAGTTGCTGGCCGCCAAGGTAAAGCCTTGGAAGCCCTGCTTATTGGCCTTATCGCCCAAGCAGAGAATCAACCATCCGTGCTTACCTACAATCGTAGCCTGATAGCCTGTCTGCGAAGCGTACTCGTCCTTCACCTCGCTCTCGCTGTGTACGCCGGCCCATTTACGGGCGATGATCATCGGCTTGAGGTCCGCTTTGTATTTCTGCCAATGCGGATAGAAGACACAAGGCACACCCGGCATCGACAGCATGAACGCATTCGCTTGCATCAACCGTGCCTTCAGAGCCGGTTTCATCGAGTTACCGCGACCACCGAACTCATTCTCATTATCCGGACGTAAGAACCAGTCATGGCTCTCGATGAAGGTCACCGAATGACGACCATTGCCGCGACTCATCATACAGTCGCCGCGCGGACCGTGCTCACCGTTGTAGTTCCAGCCTGAGATCGAATTGAACACATGCCATTTGAGGTCAAAATCCAGCGCCATCAGGTCATATTTCGAGTCCACCACGCGCGACCATATATCGTCCGTACCCTTGTAGCACTCCATGAACGCGATTTCCGGCTTCGCATGTTTGTTGTAGTTATAGTGATGCCAGTTATTGAATCCGTCACCTTTGTCATAACGGAATCCGTCGTATTTCATCACCTTACGCATCCATTTCAGATACGCGATGAACATGTTCTGCACTTTCGGCATGTCGTGACTCCAGTCGCGGGCACCGTCCCAGTTCTCACCGTCATCTTTATTACCCGTAGCCGTACCCCAGCAGGCCCCCGAACCCGGATTCTCCGCCGTCGGTTTGTTCCACTCCGCATTCACCTCATCGTCTTTGCATATATACGAAGCATCCGGATGGAAGACGCCGAACTCACCAAAGTCCATCTCCGGGAAGTCGCACCAGGTCGACCAACCCGCACAGTGGTTGATCACGATATCGGCGATCACCTTACAGTTATTGGTATGCAGCGCATCGATCAAGGTCTCCAGTTCGGCACGTGTTCCCCAGTTCGAGTTCTGGTCTGCGTAGTTCTTCGGGTGATAACCCGCACCGTCGCCGTACGCACTCGGCGGTAACCACACGTAATCGAAATACGCACCTATCTCTGCCGCCTGCGGCGTCAGGGTCTTCCACTTCGTGTCGCCATACTCACTCACGCCCGGTGCCGTCGCGCTATACGACTCGTTATAGAACGCCTGCATCAGCACCGCCTCACATTGATGAGGCACGGCCCCTAAGTAGATATCCTGTACGTCCTCACCGCTACCGCAGTCAGAACCCGGACCGATATATAGTTGGTCGGCTTCCCATTTCAGTTTGATATAGCAGTCGTAACAACCCGTATTGGTCGTCTTGTACACCTGGCCGTTGCGCGCAAAACCCGCTGTCGTATATTGATCCAGATCGACTACCCATTTATCCTTGGTCTCCGCGTTATAGAGCGTGAAGGTGTCGCCGTTCTTGAAGCTGACATGCGCCAGGTATTCGTCAAACGTACCCGTATTACTATCTTTCCCCTTGTACTCCGCCGCAAAATACGTCGTGCCGTTCACAAGAATACCATAATGCTGTGCGTACGACATCGCCGCACACAGCATCATCATCAAAAATAAACCTGTCTTTCTCATTGTATTTGTTTTCCCATTATATCATAAACAGCTTCCCCCACACGGATGTAAAGTTGACCGTTCTCAATAAACTTCTCACCTTTCACCTCTAACTTTTCACCTTTCACTTCATCAACGCCTTGCGCGCCCATCTTCACATACACCGTGTACTCACCGCGGTTTCCGCCTTCTACGGCTACCTCAAAACCCTCCGGCACTGTCGTACTGCGGTATTTACCTACGCGTACAATAGCTTGTCCGCGATGACCTTGCACCGTGGCGCTGTACTTATACTGACCGCTCTCCTCTTCCAGCACAGCCGACTCACTGTGGATACCCACGCGCTTACGCACAGCGATCAACTCATTCACATCGTCCTGATAACTCTTCCAATACGGCCAGAACAGACAAGGGATACCCGGCATCATCAACTGATAAGCCGTCGCCTGCAGGATATAATTCTTCGTCGTAGCATTCGTCAGGTCGCTGCCGCTGAACTGATTATCACCGTACGTCGTGCCGCGATCGAACGTGTCGTGGTTATCGATGAACGTCACCGAATAGCGCTCCAGACCATACTTACGCAGACCCTCGAAGGTCTTATTCGCATTTAACTTACCGTACGAACCGTTCACGATGCCCTTCATCGAGTATTTCGCCTGAAAATCAAACACCATCGTGTTATAATCGCATTCCTGCAGGTGCTGCTTCTGACGGTCAATGCTGTGCCACAACTCCGAAACCGAGATATACGGATTAGCCGCCTCGTTGTACATCTTCAGATACTGACCGTGAAAACCGAGCGTCATGTCGTAGCGGAATCCGTCGTAGTTCATAGAACCGAGGATCCACTTCGTGTACGCCTTGGCCCAGTTCTGCACATACTCGCTCTTGTGATCCAGGTCACGCGCGCCGTCGAAGTTATCACCCGTGTCGTACGATCCGCGCTCGGACGAAGCTGCATTATAACAAGTCGATTTCGAATCCGTGAAGCCCTCATCGTTGCTCACGATATGTTGCTGCGTCAGCGTGTAAGTACCGTAGCTACCGAAGTTATCCGTGAAGAAATTACACCAGTTCGTCAGGTTCCCGCGGTGGTTGAGCACGATGTCGGCGATCACTTTCGTCTTACCGGCATGCAGCGCTGCAATCAACTGACTCAACTTCTGCTTCGACCCCCAGTCGCTCTCCTGATTGCTATATTGCTTGGCGGAATAGCCCACACCGCAACCGGTAGGACCGGCGCTTGGCGGGAACCATACCAAATCGAAGTTGGCATTGATAGCCGCTGTGTCCTCCAAGAGGTCCATCCACCTGGTACGACCGTATTTGGTAGTGGACGCATTGCCGTTATAACTATTCCAGTAGAAAGCTTGTAGCATCACGTCTTCACACTCCGCAGGCACACCGACATTCTCCGCACGCATCGCAGGCGCGAGGAATAAAATCGAAAGAAGGGAAAGAATAATTTTCTTCATGGTCTGTTTAATGTATTAAAAAAAATTCGTGCAAAGATACAACATTTTTCGCATATATGCAAGCGCGCACGATCTTTTTTAAGAAAAAAAGCACTATTTTAGCATTTTTTCTATCTTTTTTACCACTACCGTTTGGTCGTTCACGCAAAAGGTGACCGTGTAGCCGGCATAGTCCAGTTTATACTCCCGTTCCGGATCATCCTGATACCCCGGTCGCGGATCTTGCGATAAGATATACTCGATATCGCGCCAAACCGATTCCGGAACGGAATCCCCGTAACCCGTAACCCGTAACCTATACCCTTTATGTTCTTCTGCGAAGCCATTGATAGCCTCCGGATGACTGTCGCTGAAACTGAGATAGGGTTTGATATCGTATATCGGCGTACCGTCCAGCACATCCGCGCCGGACACGATTAAGTCGCCATCTTCGATGCCTATCAGTCGCACGCTGCTTAATCCAATAGGGTTAGGTCGGAAGGGAGAGCGTGTCGCAAACACGCCCATTCGGGTATTACCTCCCAACCGCGGTGGTCTTACTGTCGGTGACCATTCGCCCCTTTCACCTCTCACCTTTAACCTTTCACCTTCCGAAAAGCCCCAGAGTATCCACAAGTGCGAGTATCCTTCGATGCCTCGAAGGGCCTCCTTCACCGCATATTCGGGTTCAAAAACAATTCGCGTCAGGATCGGACTTTCTTCCCTACTCTGACGGGGAATACCGAACTTATCCGTGTGCCCGTTTCGGGCGTATGCAATCACTTTTAACGTCATCATTCACACATTTTCGGTGCAAAATTACAAAAAAATACGCATTTATGCAAAAAAAATGCAGAAAAATTTGGTCAATTCAAAAAAAAGCAGTACTTTTGCACCCGCTTTCCGAAAATTGAAGGTTAGACGGAGTCCTTCGGGGCCCCCGAAAATTTCCAATTTTTGGGGAGAGCGCAGCGCAACACGTAGCGTCATCGAGCGGTTTTACCGCGAGTCACGCGAGGGTTAGCGTAAGCGAGATTCTCGGTGGCACCACGAAAAAGAGGCTTAACGGCCTCTTTTTTGGTACCCAAGTACCAGAATCAAACTAGAGGTCTGTGGTGGTATTTACTTCTTATGCAAGGTGATTAGGATGATCTCCGGCTTGGTGCCGAGGCGGAAAGGAAAAGTGCCGCCTAATCCTTCGGAGACATAGAGGTACCGGTGCGGGCTGAACGGAGTCTGATGAATCGTATCTTCATACAGCCCGCTCCATTCGTCGTAAGTTATCGACGCCGGGGAAGAATTCCCTATCTTGAACTGCGCCGCGTGGGTATGTCCCGACAACATCAGATCAACGGAAGAATGCTCCAGCACTTCCATCCGCCAATGAGCCGGGTTATGCGATAGTAAGATAGTGAACACGGAGTCCGGCACACGACGAAGCGCTTGCTCTAATCTGGCGTCACTGTAGAGCAGCGGCTCGCTGGCATTACCCACACCGGCTATGACAATAAAAGAGGAGTCACGGACGATCGCCTGACGGTCGTTTTCCAGCACACGCCACCCCATAGCCGTCTCCGCATCCCACAAACGACTCCATTCTTTCACCGCTTTGTATGAATCTTTGTTAAAACCATACCGGCAATAATCATGATTTCCGAATACCGAATAGACACCATCCGGGGCTGTTAATCGCGACAAAACAGGTTCAAAAGGCGTTATCTCATCCGGCCGCAGGTTAACCAGATCGCCGGTAAAAACGATCATATCCGGATGCAAGTCATTCGTTCTCTCCACCACTCGTTCTACAAAATCCGTATTGGATCCGAAGGTACCTACATGCAGGTCGGACAGTTGTACGATGCGGTAACCGTCGAACGCCTCCGGCAAGTTATCTACGTACAGATCCACCTCTTTGACCGTCAGCTGTTTCGGTCCCCACCAGATACCGATACACATCGTAACGAACGTAGCGGCACTAAGTACGTATGCGACGTAGTTACCCCATCGAAAAGCTTGCGGCCATTTATGCGCTAACAGCCATCCTATACCGGATACCACCGTCAGCACCAGTGCCGGCACAAGCACGCACAGGACCATGAAAATGAACGTATGCAGGAAGAACGCCGTATGTACGATCCACACCGATGATACCATCAGCAGCATGAACAGCGCAAAAGGCACCCAGCAAAGCAAAGTCCGGCGTAACGTATAATTCCGACACAGCACGAGATCGATGTACATCGTCGGCAGTATCGCCAACAGCAAGAGAACACTAAAAATGAGTAGTGTAGGTAGCATAGTTACCGTTTCCTTCGGTCAGTTTGATGGTCAGCACGCGACCCGTCGTCACGTCGTACTCCACCTGGATCTGCTTCATGTCTTTCGACTTAGCCACTTCGGCCGTGATGGTGCAGACGTATTTGTTACCCACTTTCTTACACTCCGACACGGCGTCATTCAGTTCAGCCGCGCGGTCGATATCTCCGGCGAGACAGCTGAGCAGCGTAGCGCGATAGATCGTATAACGATTATCGCGGTCCTTCACACGCACGCTCTGCGTCTTACCTTTCTTACACTGCTCCAGCTTATCCGCGGTGATGAGGATATAATCGCCGGCAGGCGAGGTATAATCCATGCGCAGGTCATTCGGCGCCTGATAGACCAATGTACCCTCGCGGGTCTCGGTCTTCTTCACCTTCGGCATCACTCTCACTTCGGTGAAGCTGCACGACACTTTCTCGTTCGCCGGATGCAGCGCCATCAGTTTCTCCGGGATATCATTGGCTGCGCAGAGCATACTCACGCACAGCGACAAAGCTAAAACAATACTCTTTTTCATACCTTAACTTTTTTCTTTCTGTTTTTTACCTTCATATAGAATCGATACAGGATCGGTTCTATTGTATAGGACAACATGATCGTGGTGATCATACCCACGGTGGAGGCAAAACTGATGCTGGATACCGCCGGATGGACCGCAAAGCCCAACACGAACATACAGATCACCAGGATAGTAGCGGACATCGTGATGGCCGTTTTGTTATACACCATCGTCGGGTTGTCATCATCACCTTTGCGCAGACCCTCCATGATGAAGACGGAGTAGTCCACACCGATACCGAACACGAAGGACGAGACGATGATGTTCACCAGGTTGAACGTCTGTCCGAAGAGCGCCATCGCGCCAAGCACCGTGTACCACGACAGCAACATCGGCAGCAACGCGATCAGCGTCAACCATATGTTCCGATAGGTGATCAGCAGCAGCAACAGCACAAAGCCCATACTGATCCACATGATGAGGTTGAAGTCATCGTGAATGAGCTCCACCAGGTTCTTGCAGTAGTAATAGGGGTTCATCAGCATGCACCCGTCCACTTTCGTCAGACAGTCATTCACCGCCAGCGTGTTCTCCGGCAGGTTCTTCACCGAGAAATAGACGAGGTACAAACCGCTCTTCTGCTCCACGAAGTTCTCCAGCACCTCCGGAGGTAAGATATCCGTTTCAACGATCAATTCCGGTTCTGCCGGATTGGCCATCAACTCCTGGAAGTTATCAAACAACGAGGGATCGATCGACAGCCGATTACACTCCGCACAAATAGTATGCCAAACTTGTTTGCGTTTCGCCGGGGTGAAGTACGCCTGCCATGCGTCGAGACGCTCCTGCTGCTTCGACAGAGAAGGCATCAACCACGACCTGTTCAACCCTTTCTCCACCAGTCCTATCGCGCGCAGACTGTCCACCGCCTGCTCGATCGACGGTAACTGCTCCAGCGCCTCGTCGTACGAATGCGCTACGGAGGCGTAGTACTGCTGGTTAAACCCTTCGTTCATCAGGCTGTTCCAGTGGTTCTGCGCATAGACGCTCTCCGGCTCGAGATAACTGATATGACGTAGGTCATTGTCGAACTTATACTGCCCCGAGAAACAGATACATACCGCTACCCACAGCACCGTGATAATGACAATGGGTTTGTTCCTGTCGATATGATAGGCGTTCATCTTCTCCAGCACCGTGAAGGCTTTTTTGTTCGGCGTGAACCGACGGGGCAGCAGGTGCGGCGCCACTATCAGACTCAGCACCGTCGTGCCGGCGATCATCAGCAGCGCGAACAGACCGAAGTCATTCAGCAGCGGTGAGTTGGTGAACAGCAGACCGGCAAAAGCACCGATCGTCGTCAACGCACCGACGAGCACCGGCTTGGACTGCTCCTTGAGCGTATCTTCGATGCTACCCGTATACAGATAATGAATCAGCACGTGCAGCACGTAACTGAACGCCACACCTATCACGATACACCCGATACCGAGACTCATCAGCGACAGGCTCGTCTGCGCCAAGTATACTCCCGCCAGCGCCGTGATCACACCGAAGACGAGCGCCATCACCGTGATCATCAGGTACGACGGACGCTTCAGCGTCAAGGCCATCAGGATGAAGATGATACCCATCGCGATACCTACCGTCCAGTATATGTCCGTGCGCATCCGATTGCTGTTGCCGCCGGCTACGACGATCGCGCCGTGCATCAGGATATCCACATCCGGATACGTCGCACGAACGTGCTCGCGTACCTCTCTCATAGTAGCCACTAACTTACTCGCCTCGCGGCTGTTGTCCGTGCCGAAATTAGGGGTGATGAAACCCAGACACGCCTGCGCATCCGGCGCATAGAGATGACCGTATTGGAACCGTGAAGGACGGTCGCTGTTCTCCATCACGCCGTCTAACAGACCCGCCGGCAGCTTCTGTTTCACCGCACCGAGCGCGATGCCGCAAGGGTCGTAGGTCATCAGGTCGTACAGGTTCTCACCCATATCCGTCTCCATCAGCGCCATGTATTGCTCTAACTGATAGCGCACGTGCTCCGGCGAACAGAGCGAATCTAACAGCGCCGCATCCGCATCCACGTACTCCGGCATATGCACCATCGCGTAGCTCGCTACGTCCATCAGCATACTCGGGTCGATATACGACAGCGTATAGAGGATCGAATGACGCTCCTCAGTCGCCGCCGTCAGGCTGTCCATGAATAGATCCAGCGCAGCCGCCAGCGTCTCCGCATCCGGCGCTTCGTAATCCGTCTCGCCTTCCTCCGGCGTACGGGGCACCGCTTGAATGAAGATCTTATCCTTCAACTTCAGGTCCGTGAACGTCACGCGAAAATCCTCTTGCGCTTCCCCTTCCGGCTCCGGCAATAACTTAAAGATATTCTCCTCAAAAACACAGCGCGAAGCAAGGCTCGACAGCCCCACTACGATCAGGAACACCACGCCCCAAAAGACGATCCTGCGCTTCCTCAGAAATTCAAAAAACGTATACATGTTTGTTTATCCGCATATTTTGCGCTGCAAAATTAGTGCTTTTTTTTCATATATGCAAGATTTTACACGTATTTTTTCCGCGGAAAGTTAAAAGATGTAAGTCGAATGATAAAAAAAGCGCCCCGAAGGACGCTTTTTCGTCGGAAGCGGCGGCGATTAGCCGTTGGAGTGCTGAGCATATTATTTTGTGTGAATCTATCATACCCTCGTGACTAAGAATTTTATTTCGTTAGTACTTGATACATCTCGAAGAGGCGAGCAACACATTCCGATTCGGAGGTCTTACCGGGAACAAAGCCATAAGCCTGCATAACGGCACGATCGTTGTCCTGATGGGCTTTACGGAGCTCTGGCGGCATGGTCACTTCGTCATAGAGATCGGCAAGCGAACAATCGGGATACTTAGCACGGGCGTCCAAGATAGCTTGGGCGGTTTGCTCTATCTTCGCCTTCTGTTCCTCCGTCGGTGTCGGCCACGGGAAGTTGTTATAAACGATGTCTTTCGAATAACGGTAGTCTGATTTGAGACGGCCGCAGACAACTCGCATCCATGCCATGTGAACATTAGAGGTCAAAATGCCAAAATGGTAGAGCGTGGCATTGGGGATGATTTGGACAGCATCACTCGCAATAATATCTGGCGATAGGAACCCCATTGGTACATAACGACGTTTTTCAGAAGACACACGAGGAACTAATAAATAATTTCCTTCGGGCATGTTTTCTACATGAAAATGCGTAGGATTATCTGCTAATTTGACAGTACCGGCACTAGGGCTTTTAAGACGATACTCGCGTACAGCAAGTACACGTTCATAACAAAGAGGCATCGCGCGCAATTCGGCTGGCGAACAGCCACCAAGCCATAAACAGAAGCGTTTCTTATTGTTGATAAACTCTTCCGCTCCGTACCATGGGCGGAAAAAAGCGGTGCTCTTGGGTTCTTTCGCGATAAACTCTTGCATTTCTTCTTCCGAGAACAAATAGAACCCACCATCAATAGGCTTATTGCCGATACCTATCTCTGGTACATCACAGAGCGGTTTATTACGGCTCTCAATCCAAACATTTTCTCCATCCATAAGATAGCCGTTGATATTGGTAGCAGGGACGGATTGAAGGTCGGAGATGTATATTCTCTTCGGTCTGACGCCCGAAGCACTTGACAAAGAAGAAAAACCAATAATAACACAGTGGACGTGAGCTTTGATGTCGGCTTCGCTGTCCCAACGGAAAGTCCGATAGGCAAAGTCAAAGTGGATGCCGTATTGCTCAAAGAGCGGTTTCCAAAGGTTTGCGACTTGTTCGCCTTGCGTGATAGAGTTCGTAGAAACAAGAGCGGCACAGATAGTAGAGTTTGCGGCAATCATTTGTGCCGATTTGAGATACCATCCGCAGACATAGTCCATGTTGCCAAGGTTCTTCCATTTCTTACCGAAGATCTCCAGTAAATCATCCTTTTGCTCTTGTGCCATTAGGCGAGCGCCTACAAACGGCGGGTTGCCCATGATGTAGTTGAGGCGGTTGGGAGCGATGACGTCGGACCAGTCAAGATGGAGGGCGTTGCCTTCGTGGATGTTATGGTAGGCTTTGAGAGGCAGCGGTTCGATGGTGAACTGCACAAGACGGGCTGTCTCTTGGAGCATTTGTTGTTCGGCTATCCACAGGGCAGTCGTGGCTACCGAGACCGCGAAATCGTTGATCTCGATGCCGTAGAACTGGTGTATGTCGACCTTGACCGGGTTAGCGAACTCTCCGATAACCGCTTGACCTTTGTTACGCAGGGCGATAATCTCGTTTTCAAGTCGGCGCAGACTCACGTAACTCTCCGTGAGGAAATTACCGCTACCGCAGGCCGGATCAAAGAATGTAAGGGAAGCGAGTTTATCTTGGAAGGCATCGAGTCTCTGGCGTTGCTGCTTCTCTTGGGCAATGTGCTTTATGGCTTCGAACTCATCTTTAAGCGCATCGAGGAAGAGCGGGTCAATGACCTTGTGGATGTTCTCGATAGAGGTATAGTGCATACCTCCGGAACGACGTGTCTCGGGGTTGAGGGTCGATTCGAAGACTGCACCGAAGATAGTAGGACTTATCTCACTCCAGTCGAAGTCATCAGAGGCATTCTGAAGGAGCAGTTCTTTGAGTTCGTCCGTGAACTGCGGAATGATGAGGCGCGTGTCGTTGCTGAACAGGCCGCCGTTGACGTACGGGAAGGCTTTGAGGACGTCATCCAAATACGGGTCGCGGTCGTCTATCGGCGTGTCGAGCACCGCAAAGAAGTCTATCAGCGCGCGGCGCATGTCCTTAGCGGCATACTGCGCGAGATAGTCATGGAAGGCGGTTTTCTTACCGAATAAGTGCGCGTCTTCGGCATAGAGGCAGAACACAAGGCGGACGCAGAGGATGTTCAGCGAACGGAGCGTCTCGGGTGCGTCTGGTTCAAGGTATTGCTTGAGCAATAAGTCATAGATCTTACCCACCAACTGTCCGGCTTTAACGGACACTTCCATCTCGCGTTTGATATGTTCGTTGCCGGCTTCGACGAGGAAAGATAAACGCTCGTACTCCTTCTCGAGATTCGCGAGGAGAATCTTCTGCGGTTCATCATTCGGATGCTCGAGATCATAGACCCAGAACTCGGCGAAGTTACAGGTCACAATCCACCGCGGGCGCTGGCTATTAGGGAGCGTATCGGCATAACGCTTGGCTTGTTGGAAGGGATTGAGCACACTGCCGTCGGACTGTTTGATACCTTCACCGAGGTTCTTACCGAGCGACTTCTGCTCGATCATCACTTTGGTCGAAGGAATACGCGCGTCCACAAAAGACGTGTGGTCGAGTTGCACCTGCTGCTCAAAAACGATGAACTGCTCCGGGTGCTCGATGCCGAAGATTTGGTTAAGGAGAGTTGTCCAGAAGATTTGGCTTTCGCCTTTTTCGTAACCTTTGCCTGTCCAATGTGCCACAAACGCAGCGGCAGCTTTGGATTGCTGTATAGGAGTCATGGTAGCGTTTGTTTATGTTCGCTACCATCCTATTATATTCCACAGCCACAGAAAAAGCGGGCAATAACTTGCTCGCATTGAGGCTGTGGAAGGTGCCCTAAGATAGACAAGTTACGCCCGCACACAACGGACGTTGCGACTTGTTGCCTATCTTATTTTGAAACTTCCACATTCCAATGCAATAGAACAAATAGCAAACGCTAATTAATATTTCATTTGGCGCACGTTTGCGCCTGTCCTTGCTGTTTTACGTCGGCAAGCGACGAGGGCTCAAAACCTTTGCGGCTGCAAAGGTACAAAAAAAAAATGACATAAGCAAGAAAAAGAACGAAAAAAAGCGCCGAAGCGCTCTTTTTACTATTCCTTATTCAGTACGGCTCGTACGAAATTGCCAAATTGACAAATCTGTCTTTTCCCGAGGGCCGGATCGGGTTTGCCTTTCAACTGCGCCATGTGTCGCGCGACCATCTCCTGATAGCGAGGGTGATTTGGATCTTTCGTAATGCGCGAGGCCTCTTGGCATATCGCTTTCCACTTGTCGTACTGCACCTGCTCGGCAGGTGTTCGGGGATTACGCTTGTAGTCGCGCTTCTCCAGTTCATACACTTCCTTCGGTCCGCATCCGAAAACACGACCATCAGGGTAATGCCATTCTTTCTTTCGCATCACCAGACGCGATTTTTTGCCCCACTTGCCGGTCAATCCATCTATGCCGGCTGTTGTAGTAAATTGTGCCATAAATAATAAAATGTTTAAAGGTTCATGGGTAGTCATTGCCTATTGTTTGCCCAGGTAATTGGTAGTGCAATGACTAACGAATATTCAACTAATCATCAACTTATCACTAACGAATGAAACGTTCTTTGAACGTTTGTCGGATATTATCCGACGCAATGAACAAAGAAAAATTTGCATTGAGAAAAGTGAGAAATCTGAGAATTCTCACAATTCTCATGCGATTTTTTTATAATGCCCATAACTGAGTCGACATAGCGTTCCACGATCGATCCATTGACTACACCAACGCATAACAGTGCTTTGGGGTATTCCTTGGGATTGGGCTTCAGCGACGAGGGTTTTGGATTCGAACTCATCAGGAAGGAGGGAGAGGAGAATGGCTTTTTGATCCAGCGGTTTCACTTTCGGCTGTTCCACTTTCTCAGTCCCTTTTACCAACTGGTACGCCTGTGCCATGTGGAGGATGAGCTTGTTGCCGATAAGTTCGGCAGTAGCATAGTCGGCGTCAGAGCAGACGTCCATATTTCCTCGCAACGCGGAGAGAATCATCGCTATTCGCTCGATATGAACCGCCATACGGAGGACGACGGAATGAAATTCTTCGCCCAACATGCGGATGAGGGTTGGGTATGCGGTCTCGAGGTGGTGGCCGAGACGGGATTTCTGCTCTTTGGTCAGACTAAACTCACGCGGACGTGTAAATAATAAGGTCTCATAGAGGTGATAGAGTTGTTCGGCGGCAGCCTTGATGACTTCGCCGGAGTTCTCGGAGGGTTGTACGTAACGACTGTTGAAAGCTTGGTGCTCATCAATGATGAGGGTCAACAGACGTGAGAAGTAACCATTCTCAATACTCGGTACAAGGGCTTTGTACTGCGAGAAGGTACCGGTGAGCACCATGGATACTTGCGGATTCTCGATGACCGACGCTTCGCGGCAACGGGCACGGGAGATGGTCTCATGTTCAGCAGCTTTACGCAGGGCGGTGTTGTAGTTTGCGGTAGAAGAACGCCATATATCGGTAATAACCGATCCTTCGGACTCATGGATATAGCCACGACCGTTTTGACGCGCGAGTGTCTGGTAGAATGCCGGATAGGTAGTATCCCCAGGAATGATGATCGGCGCCTGCTCGTGAATGGGTTTGACGAGTTCGAGCGCGAGGTTCGCGATACCTTTTCCGCACGCGGCAGAACCGACGATAAAGAGTTGGAGGTTCGAATAATAGCGTTTGGCGCCTATACCATACTTGACGTACAGATTAGGCATCACACTTCCGCAGGCGGTAAGCGCGGACATTAGTAACATGTCTTTTTCGGCGGGCGTGTTGGCGAGCGATAAGACGTTTTGCATCAGTTGAGGCAGGTTGTTTACATCCATGTTTTCCACGATGTGGAGGTTTCCCTGCTCCTCCATAGAAGTTAAGTTCTCGATCATAGTTAAAAAATGAATTAAATTAAACAATAAAAACAGCGGACTTTTTTCAAATCCGCTGCAAAGATAATACAAAGAATGTCGTTTCTAAAGGACATTCATGTCACATGACATTCAAAGGACAGAAAGTGACATCATTTTTTGTACTTTTTTTTCAGAATAGGTAATTTTGTGGCTGCCCTGTTGATATTTTTCCCCAAGGCGTTAGCGTCCACGAACCAACCGAAGATGTACGTCAGTTGTTGACTGAAAACAATCAGGTTGTGCTCTTGATAGTATTTCCTAAACGGCTCATCATATCGACATCGTTCAGCGATATAGAGGCTGGTCAATGTGTATCTATTCCGGGCGTTCTGGTTCGGTAATGGCGTTATATTGTCCGGAAAGAGGACTTGTCGTGCTTTGGGATTAGCGAGTTGTTGATCTGTCGGCTGTTCGAAAGCAGGAGTCAGTTTATCTCTGATAAAATTCATCCACCCGCTCATCCATTTGCGAAAGAGGATTTGGTCTTTCGGGGTCATGCGCGCAATCTCATCATTGAGAAAAGCAAAATGTGTTTCGTCATGGAGGGCGGCTTGTTTCGCTCTATCGAGTTGTATTTTTGCGTCGGGCAGTTCAGATGTCTGCGCGACGATAGACGACCATAGCCAATCATAATAGCGCCTCATGATGTCTTCTGCTGCTTCGCCTTCGAAGGACATCGTTGGTGTAGTAGGCGTTTCTAATGTAGGCAAGGCAGAAACGATTGCCGGATCGAGCCAGTTAATATGGAGCATGGCTTGGCGAATAGACTCATCGTATACGGCTTTGATGAGCCATTGAGAGAAAGGATTTTCCCACTCCGTATATTCCCATATATGTGCGCCGTATTGCTCCTTAACGAGATGGTTCATATAATGAACGAGGAGGGAATATGCGAGGTCGAGGAGCAATACATTATGATGGCAGATATCATTGAGTGTACCTTCGCTTACAGCCAGTTGTTCATACGCATCTGCCAGCATTTTCACTTCCACTTCGATGAGGCCCCAGCCATCGCGGCGCACTTCCCGTTCGTAACGTTGAATCCACTCGGCTTTGTCTTGTTCGGAATCGACAGCGATCGCGCGACGGTTACCTTCTTCGGTATCGACAAGCAGGGCGCACAGGAGCGCCGCACCGAAGACACCTTCGATACGAATAGGTTCATCGGACGCCACATCCGCTATAAGCGCGTGTTGCTCGTAGTGCACGGAATCAGAAAGGACTATATCTTCTAACATGATTTGATAAGGATGACTCGTTTTCGCTGCAAAGGTACAACAAATTTTTGATATATGCAAATCGCTCATTCTTTTTTCGACCACCTCGGTTATAGTTTCCATAAGGAACAACTTTTTTTAAATTTATAAAATAAATTATTTTTTTGAAAAGGATAGTTGAATCTGCATAGTTTCTCTTTTGCTTCTTTTCTCTTTAAGGGACCGCCGGCCTCGTAGTGAGGTCGGCGGTGATGTGGTTAAATATTATTTTTTCTTTGTATTATTCTCGAATATTATTCGAGGTAAGAGAAGAAATCTCCTCTGCCATGTTATTGAGCGCGACGCACTCGGCGCGGGAGATGGCGTGTTTCTTGGGGTCGTATGGCCAAGGTGAGAGGATGAGGACCTGCTTGTTGGCGACCGCATCGAAGATGCCGTCAGAGGGTTTGTAATACTCACCGAAACCATTATCGGCAAGAAGGATGATATTGTGGCCTTCTGCAAGAAGGACGATAAGGACTTCTTTTTCTTTATCAGAGATGAATGGAGAGACCATCACAGCGCCTTGTCGGGCAGCGAGGACACAGCTGTTCATGTAATCGCGGAGCCGCTTATCATCCCCGTGCATCGCCTCGTCGATCATTGTATGGCGGACGTGCACCGGCATATACCGCGCCCGTAGCAGCAACTCCGCATTGCCGACACCTTTGTATATCCGTCCCGCTATCTCTATTCCGTCCTGTACCCTGTACAACTCCGGCATCAACCGCTTGGTCGCTAAGCGTTGAGGGTTCATGCGGATGTAGTCAAACATCGTTTGTAGTTGCACATAGCGCGATAATGGCCGTATATATGGTTGCTCTGTGAAAATGGGGAATGCATGGTGTAAACTATCTTCGCTGACTTTTTTAGTTGTTCCGGAATTGAATTCCGGGTCAATAGAAAAAGTATATTCGCGGCCTAACCTTTTTGCTCCTTGCCAGAAGCCTCGAACGATACTGCGGATAGAGACGGACGTTTCTTTCCGTACATGAAGCATCATATGCAAGTGGTCGGGCATGAGACAGAATTGTAGAATGCGTATCTGCGGATGAATAGAGCCCATGTGGAAAATCTCATTCACAAGGGATTCTCCCAGTTCCGTCCGTTGGATATATGCCTGCTTAGGGTCGTTATCCGGGATGACGAGGGTGCCGAGAAGCGGTTCACGAGAGGGTATGGTAAGGGTCACATGATAGATCCCGGCACCTTTCCATGCTTCGCCGGGCTCTTGCCAATGCCATTGTTCGTGCGCGCTATTCATCAGATTTTTTCATGGTATAAGTGGTTCAAGACCTTTGCGGGTGCAAAGGTACACAAAAAAAATGACATATACAAAAAAATCTGCACTTTCGCGCAGATTCTTTTGAGTTTTACGTCGGCAAGCGACTGTAGATTACTTCTTAACCACAAGGGTACGATTACTTCTTAACCACAAGGGTACGATTATCTCACCTCTTGTCCGGTAAGGGTGTAGGTCTTGTCACCACGGAGGATGAGGAGGTGACCATCTTTGATGACCTTATTGGTGATTGGTGATTGGTCATTGGTGATTTGGTCGATGTCGGTCGTCGGGTTAGAATCGGGCATATCTTTCGGCGCGATCTTGACGGCCTGGATATAGGCGCCGACGGTCGGGTCGTCATCCTTGGTGTCCTTGGCGATGCGTGCCGGCGCAGAAGCCGGGTTCGACGCGCGGAGGTAGATGACCACATGGAGCGGTGCGGCGACGTTATAAGTCACTTCTGCCCATCCGAGACTGCTTTGTGTGATAGACACGGCTGCTTTGCCTTCGAGTTTGACTTCGAGGGAGTAGCCCGGCACGATGGCACACAGCACTCTCACTTTGCCTTCACCGGCAGGGATATCGAAGATGAGCGAACCCGGGAGGGCACTCATCCACTCGCTGGAACCGGGCACGAGGGTCTCCATGGCGGTCTCTACCTGCTCCTCGGTGAGGGTGGTAGTGATCTCGAGTTGACCGGTCTCCTCGTTATAGGTATCGGTAGTGGAGGTGGAGAAGATGACGGTCTGGTCGCCGTCCGGATCAGTCTGGGTGAAGTCGATAGTGGTGACCTCTGTAGCAGGCGGCACAACGACTACCTTACCGATCTCTACCACCTTAGCATACTCTTTATTCTTCGTAAAGAAACCTTTGTTCTCCTCAAAATAAACGCCCTCTGTGAGGATATCGATACCGTCTCCGCCTTCGGCCATTACTAAGTGGTTAGCTTGAATAGCTAAGCCCTGACCTTGCGCCATCAGCCATCCGCCGGTAGCAACACCCAGCATATTCACGGCCACAGCTGCTGCACCGCCGGTGGCACTCACGGAGCACTCATAGATCTTATACGCTTCAGCTTTGACACCTACGGTGGTGGCACTGATACGGATACTACCGCCGTTCTCGCCGCCTCTCATCAAGACCGGAGCCCATTCGGCGAAGATACCTGCGTCCGAACCGAGGATACTGTTACCGCCGTTAAGGATGATGGTCAGCGTCTCTTTCTCCGTATAGAGAATAGCGGCCTCCATCAGGGCATCTTTCTTAGCTCTCTTAGCCGGCGCCGAACCGATCTCGATAACTTCGCCGCTGAGGATGGCATTGGTCATGGTGAGGGTATGGGTGATGGGGTCGTAGGTGATGGAACCATTGTCGCCCATGATGTCCGACGCGTTCTTGGAAGTGACGTTGACGCCACCTATGGTCAGACCAAGGGTGGTGACATGGATCTGATAGGAGAGGATGTCGAAGTCATAGGTAGCATCGCCGGTGAACTCAAGATAGATGGTATCGGTACCGACGCCTAAGATCGTCACTTCACCGGTCTCTTCGTTGACGGAAGCGACGGTGCTGTTCCAGCGGTTGTACCACTTGGAGTTAGCCGGCGTAAGGGTGATGTTATTGGGGTTGATGAGTTTCGGTGCGACGAAAGTCTCGCCCAGTTCGATATTCACTTCGGCTGCATCGAAAGCCAGTCCGGGTTTGGGTTTCTGCGCAGCTGCTTCGACGATGATCGGCAGTTGATATTCGCAAGTCAGCACACCTCCTGCGCCATCGCCACCTGCTGCGCTCGAAGATTTATAGATCATCACGTTGAGCGTAGCGGAGCCTTCGGCCTTACCGTAAATCATGTTATCTTCGGTGACCATAGCGATATTCGTGCTGTCGATAACCATACGTCCGGAGAGGATTCCTCCTTCAGTGCTCATGAGCGTCGGCACGCTGACGGCCTGACCGACCGTAAGGTTCAGTACTTTGAGCATCTCGCCATTCATAAAGAAATACGCATCCGGGCAGGTAGGCGGCACGACGGGCGTGGTGTCCTGTGCGGCCTCAACGACGAGTTGGTACTGCGCACGCGCGGAGTAATACTGCTCGGTCTGACCGGTAGTAGCGGTGATAGTGGTGGATCCGGCGGCCTTGAGCGTGATACGACCGGAAGTCATGTCGATCTCAGCCGCGTCAGGGTTGGTGGAACCATACTCGACACGTACGGAACGCTGTGCCTCTGCGGGTTCAAAAACCAGATACGGCGCATTGAACGTCTCGCCTAAGGTAGCGGTTACTTGGCGCCCTACAGGGCTGCCGGTCTCGTCTGCGAAATAGATGGACAGACGGTTCTGTCCGAACATGGTGATAGCTGCAAAAACAGCGACCAAGGTAAGAAAATTTTCTTCATATGCTGTAAGTATTACATAATTGGCGATGCAAAGGTACTATTTTTAATTGAAAATAGAAAATTGAAAATTGAAAAATTTCGCAAACCGCACTTTTTCCACAAAAAAAAACGCGCGCGCTTGCATATATCAAAAAAAAGTTGTAAATTTGCAGCCGGTTTCGAAATCAACTAACACATCATATTATGAAACACACATTTAAGTATCTGGTAGCGGCTATGCTGATGCTGACCGTTACGGCAAGAGCGCAAGAGAACGTAGAGCCGACCGGCCAGCACGTGCGCTGTATCGCATTCTACAACCTGGAGAACCTTTTCGACACCATTCACGATGAGGGCAAGAACGACTATGAGTACCTGCCGGACGGCGGTATGAAATGGACGTCGCTCAAGTACGAGAACAAGATCAAGAACATGGCGTATGCCGTGTCTCAGTTAGGTACGGATTACGATCCGCGCGGAGCTGCTTGTATCGGTGTTGCCGAGGTAGAGAATATCGGTTGTTTATACGACTTGTGCGCAGAGGCGAACAGCAAGTACGGCCGTCGTCTGAAACCGATTCTGATTGAGGGTCCGGACCGCCGTGGTGTGGACGTAGGATTCCTCTACGACACGGTGCTGTTCAAGCCGAGTAAGGTGAACGGATTTGAGTTGAAAGCGCACTATGCGGATGGCGGTGTGATCAAGACACGTCTGCAGTTAGCCGTATCGGGATACCTGATGGGTGAGGGTTCGCCGGAGAAGATCCACGTGATCGTCAACCACTGGCCGAGCCGTTACGGAGGTGAGTTATCGAGCCGTCCGGGTCGTGACACCGCAGCGATGCTGTGTATGCATATCTGCGACTCTATCTACGAGCGCGATCAGAACGCGAAGATCATCATCATGGGTGACCTGAACGATGACCCGTATAACCATAGCTGCAAGGACGTGCTCAAAGCACGTAAGCACCGCGAGGACGTAGAGCCCAAAGGCTTCTTCAACACGATGTGGCAGATGCTGGACCGCGGTATCGGATCGCTCGCGTACAACGGCAGTTGGAACCTGTTCGACCAGATCATCATCAACGAACCGCTCATGAACGCCAAACTGGAGTCCGGTAAATGGACGTATTGGAAAGCGCAGATCTTCAACAAACCGTTCCTGACGGTTCAGGAGGGTAAGGACAAAGGTACGCCGTTCCGTACGACGAAGGGCGGTGTATGGCAGAACGGCTATGGCGACCACTACCCGACGATGATCTATCTCATTCGCAAGAAATAATATGGCATTGGAATTGAAACGAAAGACGGAGCCGGTGAAGATGCGTAACTACGGTCGCATCGTTCAGGACATGATTCGCTATGCGACGAGTCTGGCGCCGGGCATAGAGCGCGACTCGCTGGAGGTGTATATCGCGCATTGCATGCGTCAGCGGAACATGGTGTGGAACCGCGATCAGGATGCAGGCGTGAACCGCGTCAAAGAGGATATCATCCGCTTGTCGAACGGTCAGTTACGCTGCGTCTCCCCGGTCTTTGAGCGGTTCATGACGAACCCGAATGCATCGCCGATGGCGAAAAAGAAAAAAGGTTAGAGGTTATGGAAGAATCTCAGCAATATAAAGTGTTCGCGGGGTCGAAAGGTGAACTTTTGGCACAACGCGTATGTGAAGAGTTAGGTTGTCAGTTAGGCAAACTGCATATCGACCGTTTCTCGGATGGTGAGTTCTGCGCTTACTTCGAGGAGTCGGTTCGCGGTCAGTCGGTATATCTGGTGCAAGCCACATGTCCGAGCAGCGATAACCTGATGGAGCTGTTGCTTATGATCGATGCCGCGAAGCGCGCGAGTGCATACAAGGTGGTGGCCGTCATCCCGTATTTCGGATGGGCGCGTCAGGACCGCAAGGACAAACCACGTGTGTCGATCGGCGCTAAGTTGGTAGCGAACATGCTGCAGACGGCGGGAGCAGACCGTGTGATCACCGTGGACCTGCATGCCGACCAGATTCAGGGCTTCTTCGACATACCCGTCGATCATATCTACGGATCGAATGTGTTAGCGCCTTATGTAGCCGGACTGAACCTGAAGAAACTGATCGTCGCTTCGCCGGATGTAGGCGGTTCCAAACGGGCGTCTAACTTCGCGAAGAAACTGCATATACTGACCGACCGCGAGGTGCCGATGGTGATCTGTTACAAGAACCGTCCGGACTTCAACAAAGTCTCGGAGATCCGTGTATTAGGTGACGTATACGGCAAGGACGTGGTGCTTTTCGACGACATCGCTGACACGGCAGGCACGTTGTGCAAAGCGGCTGAGGTGATGCGCGACGGCGGTGCGAAGAGTGTGCGGGCCGTGGTGACCCACGCGGTGCTGAGCGGCAATGCATGCGAACGGATCGAAGAGAGTTGCCTGGAAGAGTTGGTGTGCACCGACTCCATTCCTTTCGGCGACAAACACTGCAGTAAGTTGCACGTGGAGAGCCTGGCGCAATCTATTGCACAGACCATCCGGGCGATCCAGAACCACACGAGTGTCAGCGAAGGAAACATCAGATAGTCGAGAGTCGAGAGTTAAGAGTTAAGAGTGAAGAGTTTGAGGAAATATGTGTTAGGAATGGCAGGCATCGTATGCCTGTTCATTTCTTGTGGGAAGCAAGCGCAAGAGCAACAGCAGGCGAAGGAGATCGCCCGTCCGGCTTTCTGTGCCGACTCAGCGTATACGTATATCGAGCAGCAGATGACGTTTGGTCCGCGTGTGCCGAACAGTGAGTCGCATATGCAGTGCGTGATATGGCTGATCGAGCAGTTACGCGCCTTCGGCGCCGAGGTGGAGTTGCAGAAAGGTACGATGGTCGATTTCCGCGGTCATAACCAACAGGTGTATAACATCATCGGTCGGTTCTCGACGCCTAAGGTGGCAAACCGTCCGCATATCCTGCTGTGCGCGCATTATGACACGCGTCCGTGGTGCGACGAGGAGCCGATCAGTGCCGACCGGTATTACAACGTGCCGGGAGCGAATGACGGTGCGAGCGGTGTAGGTGTGCTGCTGGAAGTGGCGCGGCAGTTAGGTAAACAGCAAGCGGACAGTACCCTTCATTTCCCGATCGACATCATCTTCTTTGACGTAGAAGACTCCGGCACGCCTGTTTTCTACACAGGCATGGAGCGTTCGGACACGTGGTGTCTGGGTTCGCAGATGTGGGCGAAGAACTACGCCGTACAGCAGTTAGACGGCAAGGCGACCACTTATCAGTTCGGTATCTTACTGGATATGGTCGGCGACCCGAAGGCGGTGTTCCCGCTGGAATATTTCTCGACGCAGTACGCGCAGAACTACCAGCAGCAGATATGGCGTGCCGCTGAACAGTTAGGTTACAACAAGCTGTTCTCCCACCAACAGGCCTACCCCATCACGGATGACCATTATTATATCAACACCGTCGCCGGCATCCCCTGCGTAGATATCATCCACTATGAGATTGGTTCGCGCACCGGTTTCCCGAGTTGGTGGCACACCCGTCAGGACGACATGCAGAATATTGGTAAAGAGACACTGCAGGCTGTGGGCGAAGTGGTGATGAAGATGCTGTAAAAAGATGAAAGAGTTATTACGCATAGAGAATTTGCATGCCTCGATAGGTGGCAAAGAGATACTGAAAGGTGTGAACCTGGTCATTAACGAAGGCGAGGTGCATGCCATCATGGGTCCGAACGGCGCCGGTAAGTCCACGCTGAGTGCGGTGCTGACCGGTAACCCGGCGTATGAAGTGACGGAAGGTAAAGTGTGGCTGCGCGGAGAGGACCTGCTGGCGATGGAGCCCGAAGTGCGCGCACGCGCAGGCGTGTTCCTTAGTTTTCAATATCCGGTAGAGATACCCGGCGTGAGTATGACCAATTTCATGCGCACAGCCATCAATGAAAAACGGGCGTACGAAGGGAAAGAACCGCTGTCTGCGAAGGAGTTCCTGGCGCTGATGCGCGAAAAGAAGAAACTGCTGGAGTTGCCGGACAAACTCAATAACCGTTCTGTCAACGAAGGCTTCTCCGGAGGAGAAAAGAAGAAAAACGAGATCTTCCAAATGGCGATGCTAAACCCGTGTCTGGCGATCTTGGACGAGACCGATTCGGGCCTGGATATCGACGCGCTGCGTATCGTAGCCGAAGGTGTGAACCGCCTCAAGACTCCGCAGAACGCCTCTATCGTCATCACCCACTACCAGCGTCTGCTGGATTATATCGTGCCGGATTTCGTACATGTGCTGGCGGACGGTCAGATCGTGAAGACCGGTGACAAGAATCTCGCACTCGAACTCGAAGAGAAAGGATATGAAGGTCTCTAAAGGCGACATATTCGAACGGGTCTTCGTAAACGAAGAGGTAAACCTTCAAATTGATCAGGAATCCGGTTCACATGTGAAGATACATGTGATCAATGCGTCATTCTCCATCACGGTGAATCAGTTAGGCGAGGGGTGTCACACAGAGATTTATGCCCTGGAGCACTTACGCGGAGAAGAAAACGTGACAGCCGAGACACATGTGACGCATGCGGTAGGTGGAGGGTCTTCGAATCAGTTGATTAAGTTCGTGCTGGACGACAACAGTCGCGGCCGGTTCATCGGTGACCTGAAGATCGCGCAGGATGCGCAGCAGACCGAGGCACATCAGACGAACCGTAACTTACTGCTGAGTGAGGAGGCAGAGATGCGCACCCAACCACAACTGGAGATTTACGCCGATGACGTAAAAGCGACGCACGGTGCTTCCACCGGTCAACTCGACGAGTCGGCTTTGTTCTACATGCAGCAACGCGGTATCGGTAAAGAAAAAGCGCGTCAACTGCTGGTTAACGCGTTTATGAAAGATGTGATCGAAACGATCGGTGATCAGTATGCCGACGTTCGGGAGCAATTACTGAACACGATTGATGGCGTAGTCGAGTAACGCTAAGAGACTTGTTTTTTCTGCACTGTCACGGAAGACCGATAAGGCTTGCGTGGCTTGTTTTTTATAATCCAGCATCAGCTGGACGGCATACTCCTCTCCGCGAAAACGCAACACGAAAGACTTGATCTCCTCCAAGGTGCGTTTTTCTTCTTCCGGCGAGAGTCCTTTGGCCACCAACCGCTCCCCTTTCTCTTTGATCGCTTCGGCTTCTGCCTGCGGTGCCCGCCGCAGCGCTTCGATGAGCGGCAGCGTCACTTTGCCGTCCCGCAGGTCACTCATCGTAGGCTTACCGATCTCTTCGAGATCGCTGTAGTCGAAGATATCATCTTTGATCTGGAAACAGAGTCCCAGCAGCCGTCCGTATTCGCGCAGCGCGGTGCGTTGTCGCTGCGTACATCCGGCAGACTCAGCCCCCGCTTCGGCACAAGCCTGGAACAGCTGCGCTGTCTTCTGGTCAATGATACGCAGGTACTGCTGCTCATCGATCCACATGGACGAGCCGTAATGCAGTTGCAACATCTCTCCGCTGGAGAGGTTTTTGCCTAACGCAGAGACAATCTCGAGGATGCGGATATTACGTACTTCGGCCACAAGGCTGATCACTTTCGCCAGGATAAAATCGCCCATCAGCACCGCCACCTTGTTGGTCCACTGCGCCTGCACGGCGGGTTTGCCGCGGCGTGTGTCGGAGTTATCCACCACGTCATCATGCACCAAGCTGGCGTTATGCAGCAGCTCGAGCGCTACCGCCGAGCGATGGGTCTTATCGGTGACGGGGTTGCATATCTGCGCACAGAGCAAGACGACCAAAGGTCGTAACTGCTTCCCGCGCTGCGCCAGGATATAATCCAGCACTTTCTGCTGCACCTTATCCTCCGCCTGCAAAGAGTCCCGCAACACTTTCTCGTATCGCTTCCACTCCGCCTCAACAGGTATGCGTATGTCCGAAATGTTTGTCATTATTGCAAATTCGGGCACAAAATTAGTGTTTTTTTGTGACATGTGCAAATATTTATACTATTTACGTCAATTTTTCCACCTAAATTTGCAAGATTTTTAGTAATTTTGCACCGTGTTATAATACGCAAATATCATTTAACTAAAAATAATCTATTATGAAGCCTTTCATGGACAAAGATTTCCTGCTGCAAACAGCGACTGCACAGGAGTTGTATCACGAGCATGCGGAGCACATGCCGATCATTGACTACCATTGTCACTTAATCCCGCAGATGGTGGCGGAGAACAAGCGTTTTGAGTCGATCGCGCAGATCTGGCTGATGGGTGACCACTACAAATGGCGCGCGATGCGTTCGAACGGTGTGGATGAGAAATACTGCACCGGCAAGGACACGACAGACTGGGAGAAGTTCGAGAAATGGGCAGAAACCGTGCCTTATACCTTCCGCAACCCGCTCTACCACTGGACGCACCTGGAGTTGAAGACCGCTTTCGGTATCGAGGAGCGTCTGAATCCCGAGACGGCACGTGCTATCTATGACAAGTGTAATGACCTGATCGCGAACGACCCGAAGTTCTGTCCGCGCGGCCTGATGAAGCACTACGGCGTGGAGCTCGTCTGCACGACCGACGATCCGGCGGATAGCCTCGAGTGGCATAAGATGGTGAAGGACGACCCGACGGCGGAGGTACGTATGTTACCGACCTGGCGTCCGGACGCAGGTATGAACATCGAAGCGGCTACGTGGAAGGCGTATATTGAGAAACTGGCTGCCGTAGCAGGCATGGAGATTCGTAACTTTGCGGACCTCGTAGCAGCACTCCAGAAACGTCATGATTTCTTTGAATCGATGGGTTGCCGTCTTTCTGACCACGGTATCGAGGAGTTCTACGACGAGCCGTACACCGACGCAGAGATCAACACGATCTTCGAGAAAGCACTGGCAGGCAAGGCGCTGACGGCTTATGAGATTCGTCAGTACAAACACGCTTATCTGCATGCTCAAGCAGAGATGGACTACGCTTCGGGTTGGACGCAGCAGTACCACTACGGTGCGATCCGTAACAACAACAGCAAGATGTTCGCTCAACTCGGTGCAGATACCGGTTTTGATTCGATCGGTGAGTTTACGACCGCAAAAGCGATGAGTCATTTCCTCGATGAGATGAACAGCGAAGGACACCTGGCTAAGACTATTCTCTATAACCTCAACCCATGCGCGAATGAAGTGATCGCTACTATGCTGGGCAACTTCCAGGACGGCAGTGTTCCGGGTAAGATTCAGTTCGGTTCCGGTTGGTGGTTCCTCGATCAGAAAGACGGTATGGAGAAGCAGATGATGGCGCTCTCGAACCTCGGTCTGTTGAGCCGCCTCGTAGGTATGTTGACCGACAGCCGTTCCTTCCTCTCGTATCCGCGTCACGAGTACTTCCGTCGTACGCTGTGTAACGTCCTCGGCAATGACATCGAGAACGGTATGATTCCGTACACCGGCTACGAGAAAGCCCGTGTTCAAAAGATGGTAGAGGATATCTGCTACAACAACGCGAAGAATTACTTTAAATTTTAAATTGGAGATTTGACATTTTAAATTTTTATACTATGGCTAAAATTATTACGTTGGGCGAGATCATGCTTCGCCTGAGTCCGGAGGGACAAGATCGTTTCATTCAGTCTGATCATTTCCGTATCATCCCCGGTGGTGGTGAGGCTAACGTGGCTATTTCGTGCGCTAACTACGGCCACGAGGCTTATCTGGTAACCAAACTGCCGAAACATGAGATCGGTCAGATTGCTGTTAACTCGCTGCGTCGTTATGGCGTGAAGGACGATTATATCGTTCGTGGCGGTGACCGCGTGGGTCTGTACTACTGCGAGACAGGTGCTTCGATGCGTCCGTCGAAGGTCATCTACGACCGTGCACACTCGGCGATCGCTGAGGCAGATCCGAAGGATTTTGACTTCGACAAGATCATGGAAGGTGCAGCATGGTTCCACTGGAGCGGTATCACTCCGGCTATCTCGGACAAGGCTGCTGAGATTACGAAACTGGCTTGCGAGGCTGCAAAGCGTCACGGTGTAACCGTTTCTGTGGACCTCAACTTCCGCAAGAAACTGTGGACCAGTGAGAAAGCTATCTCTATCATGCGTCCGCTGATGAAGTACGTCGATGTATGTATCGGTAACGAGGAAGATGCAGAGCTCTGTCTCGGCTTCAAGCCCGACGCAGATGTAGAAGGCGGTGAGACCAACGCCGAGGGCTATAAGGGTATCTTCGAACAGATGATGAAGGAGTTCGGCTTCAAGTATGTCGTTTCGACGCTTCGTGAGTCCTTCAGTGCTACCTTCAACGGTTGGAAGGCTATGATCTACAACGGTAAGGAGTTCTACCAGAGCAAGCGCTACGAGATCAACCCGATCATCGACCGCGTAGGTGGTGGTGACAGCTTCTCCGGCGGTCTGATCCACGGTATGCTCAAATATCCGGACAACCAAGGTGCTGCCCTTGAGTTCGCAGTAGCTGCTTCGGCTCTCAAGCACACCATCAACGGCGACTACAACCTCGTGAGCGAAGACGAAGTACTGAGTCTTGCAGGTGGTAACGCAAACGGACGAGTACAAAGATAAATTTAAGTGACTAAGTGACTAAGTACCAAGGACCAAGGGATTATGCAGGAAACTGAATTACAAAAAAGACACAAACAATTTGCCATCCGTATAATAAAGATGGTAGATGCGATGCCACATACCATTTCGGCTATGGCTATCGCTCGTCAAATCGTCCGTTCCGGCACTTCTCCTTCGGCGAATTATAGAGCTGCCTGTATTGCCAAATCCGAAAAAGACTTTATCAATAAATTAAAAATGGTAGAGGAAGAATTGGATGAAACTTTACATTGGTTAACCTTGATTGAGGAGTGTGAAATGCTTCCTTCAGAAAGGATGCAAGATATAATTAACGAGTGTACTGAGTTACTTAAAATCACTATAAGCTCAATAGTATCAACAAGAAAATCTATTAATGAACCCAAAGAGACAAAAT
>JAFXYK010000062.1 GCA_017541805.1 Paludibacteraceae bacterium | reverse complement strand
TTACTACGTTCTCTACGTTTTCTAAAGAGGGCCTTATGATGCTCCAGTCTGCCAATTATTTGCTATTTGCAATATATGTTTTAGCCAGTATTCTTTTCGGGCTTGCTTTGGTGGCAGCCGGATATTTTATGGTAAAGTGATTACAATGAAACCCGAAACGCAGCAAATACTATATAAGATAGATCGTATGGCATTACGGGTGCTATACTTCACTGTTGCTGCTATGTTTGTTTTGGCGGCGCTGTGGTTTATAGCGAATATTGCGAGCCGTTATGCATGGATTGTTTTGGGTGGTATAGCGGGAGTGTGTATAGTATGTAGAATATGTCTATCTCCTTTTGTGAAAAGTGAGGAAGAAGAGGAGATGGAAGAAAAGGTGGCATATATTTTAGCCAAGCAAAAGAGTGAATCAGCTGAAGCAGTAGCGTATAATCCGCTGCGGAACATGACGCCTGAACAAGAAGAGAAAGTTATACAGGTGTTACACGATTTACCCACTAATCAATCGAATTCATCGGCTATCAATATGGCCACGATGGCGCAGTATCTGACGGCGCTTGAACAAATGGATAAAATAGACCTAACCGACCTTAGCCGTTTACGTTATTGGATAGCCGATGTTACGGGCAAGGAAGTTCCTGCTTCCGGACATTTTAATCATGCTATACCAAGTACGTATGATAAGAAAATAGCTATCGCTAAAGAAAAATTAGCGCGTATTCTTTCTTAATTATTCGATAATTTCGATACATTTAATCCAACTTTTGGCTATATCCGCCAAAAGCAGTACTTTTACGGCCTGAAATGAAAATTTGAGGCGTATAGTCTATGTTTTCGAATGAGTAATAATTTTAAAAAAATTATATGCATATGAAAAACAAAATCTTTTTTATGGCCATAGTTGCCATTTTATCTTTTACGTTTTCTTCTTGTAGTAAGACAGAATTAAACTATCCAGCGCTCTATGTAGTAAATAGTTCTAACTACTTAGCGGATGTATATTGCGATAATCATTTTATCACTACAACTACTGCGCATGGTAATAGTGGAAAAGTAGTTATGAATAATGTATCGATTAATTTACCCGTATTAGTGGAGGTATATTTTTATGATTCTAAACATAATTATGTAGGTAAAGTGAATTGGAAGAATTATTATTTTAAGTGGAATAATAATTATAAGTTAACTATTTTTTCTTCTTCTCAAGCGCAATTACAACAATACTAATAATACAAAAAAGTCTCACCCGCAAGAGTGAGACTTTTTTTATATGAGCAGAGGAGTTTACAACTCGTCAGCATTAACGGTAATCTCTACTACTTCGCCGGAAGGTTTGCCTTCGAAACGGAAAACAAGATTGTAGTTAGCTTCTTTGCACATTTTGGAAAGTTCTGCTACATCTTTGTTACTACCGTTCTTATACAACTCTACCATAGACTTCTTCATAGCGTCCTTTACCTCCGGCATATTCCAGAGTTTAACACTAATACCCATGGTCTCTTCGTTTACCTCGAAGGTAGAGATCAGATTGTTGTCTTCACCTGTAACGCTTGCCATCGTCAAACCACCACCCAGGTCCATAGGGCACTCTTTGTTGGCAGCTTCGATAGATTTCTGCATTTTCTGCTCAGGAGTCAGACAAGAGGTCATCATAGCGGCTACGCTCACGATGCTCAAAAACAAAACAGCTAGTTTTTTCATTGTTGTTAAATAATTTAAATGGGTTAAACAAAATATGTAGTTTTTATCCTACTTGCGTGCCATTTTTCACCGGTGCGCTGACGGTGGTGACTACCAGTCGTCCATCGGCATCTACTGCCGATAGGATCATACCCTGGCTCTCGATACCCATCATCTTGCGCGGCGGGAAGTTAGCTATAAAGAGTACCTGCTTGCCGATCAGTACCGACGGATCGGGATAACTCTGTGCAATACCCGAGAGGATCGTACGGCCACCCATACCGTCATCGAGACGGAACTGGAGCAGACGCTCTGATTTCTTGACCGGCTGACAATCCAGGACGGTAGCTACGCGGATATCGGTCTTGTCGAACTCGTCGATATTGGTGTCGGCCTTGATAGGTGACGGACGCCACTGCTTGAGGGCTTCATCGCGTGCGGCGCGTTCGTTATCCGCTTTGATACGTGCCAGACGATCCAGTTGGGCCTGGATAGCGCTGTCCTCGATCTTCTCAAAGAGCAGACTCACCTCACCCAGCTTGGCGCCGGTATGGAGCAGGTCGATGCGTCCCAGATCTTCCCAACCGATCTGCTCGTCCATCTGCAGCATGCTGCGCAGCTTCTCGCTGGAGAACGGCAGGAAGGGCTCGAAAGCGATAGCCAGGTTGGCGGCTATCTGGAGCGAGACATGCAGGATAGTGGCCGTACGCGCCATGTCGGTCTTAGCCAGTTTCCAGGGTTCGGTATCTGCCAGGTATTTGTTGCCGATACGTGCCAAGTTCATGGCCTCTTTCTGTGCATCGCGGAAACGGAAGTTCTCCAGGAGGCTTTCCAAGGTATCCTTGACGTGGCAGAACTCCTCGATGGTCTGACGATCATAGCCGGTCAGTTCGCCGCACTCGGGTACATGTCCCTCAAAGTACTTACCGGTGAGCACCAGTGCGCGGTTGACGAAGTTGCCATAGATGGCTACCAACTCGTTGTTGTTGCGTGCCTGGAAGTCAGCCCAGGTGAAGTCGTTGTCTTTGGTCTCAGGTGCATTGGCCGTCAGCACATAGCGCAGCACGTCCTGCTTACCGGGGAAATCGTCCAGGTACTCGTTGAGCCATACCGCCCAATTGCGCGAGGTGGATATCTTGTCGCCCTCCAGGTTGAGGAACTCATTGCTGGGTACATTGTCCGGCAGGTTGTAACCCTGGGCCTTGAGCATGGACGGGAAGACGATGCAGTGGAAGACGATATTGTCCTTGCCGATGAAATGGATCATGCGGGTGTCCTGCTGTTTCCACCATTGCTCCCAGTTGCCGTATTTCTCGGGCTGCGCCTGGCAGAGCTCGATTGTATTACTGATATAGCCGATAGGAGCGTCGAACCAAACATAGAGCACCTTACCCTCGGCACCCTCTACGGGCACGGGGATACCCCACTCCAAGTCACGCGTCACGGCACGCGGTTTCAAGCCGCCGTCCAACCAACTCTTGCACTGGCCATATACGTTCGGACGCCACTCTTTATGGTCCTCCAGGATCCATTTCTCCAGCCATGGCTGGTACTGATCCAGTGGCAGGTACCAGTGCTTGGTCTCCTTCTTAGCCAGGGCATTGCCCGTCTCGGCGTTATAGGGATTGATCAGTTCGTCGGGCGAGAGCGTAGCGCCGCATTTCTCACACTGGTCGCCATATGCACCCTGTGCATGGCAACGCGGACACTCGCCGCGAATGTTGCGGTCGGTCAGGAAATGACCTGTCTCGGGATCGTAGAACTGCTCGCTGGTCTGCTCTACAAACTGACCGGCATCGTACATCTTGCGGAAATAGTCGGCCGCAAACTGATGATGCGTCTCGGACGTGGTGCGCGAGTAGATATCAAACGAGATACCGAAGTCGGCAAACGAACGCTTGATGAGTGCGTGGTAGCGATCCACGACTTGCTGGGTGGTGATACCCTCTTTGCGGGCACGAATGGTCACCGGCACACCATGTTCGTCGCTTCCGCAAACGAAGAGCACTTTTTTGCCCTTCAGACGCAAATAACGGACATAAATATCTGCCGGAACATACACTCCTGCCAGGTGTCCGATATGTACCGGTCCGTTGGCGTATGGGAGCGCTGCTGTGATTAAAGAACGTTGAAAAGTCATATAAATTGTTGTTTTTTGTGTACTATTTTATAAAAACTTATAAAAAATTTGCACATATCGCAATTTTTTTGTAATTTTGGCGGCGAATTCGTGTCGATACCCCAAAATTCGTTTTCGGGTGCAAAGATACGACAAAATTTTGAGATATACAAATATAATCGTGAAAAACGTAAAAACATATGCTATTTTGGCCCTACTGACAGTGTTCAGCATGGCTGCAAGTGCCCAGGTGAGGAACTACGTGGGTCTCTGGGGAGAAGTAGGCGAATGGTCGCTTTTGCCAAAGGAGAGTAAGTATGGCGGTAGTCTGGGTGTAGCCGGTGGCGTGGGTGTGATGTATGATTTGCAGTACAAGCACCTGATTTTTGATGTCGGTGTGGGTGCTAATTATGGCATGACGGCCTATAGCGTGACGGCTAATCAGGACCAGCGGTTGCCTAACCAGGTTGACCTGCAGGGTGACGTTTTCGATTATGTGTATGAGGTGCGCGACCGCAAGGATCAATACACCAACCTGATGCTTCAGGTGCCTATCATGATTGGTGGTCAGTGGGGACGATTCTACTGCATGGGTGGTGTGAAAGCCGGCCTGTCACTACTCACTACCTCGCATACCAAGGCACTGCTCACCACGTATGGTGACTACCGTATGTTTGACGATTTTCGCAACATGCCTGAGTACCAGTTCTTCGACGGGCTGCCTATGGAGAAGAAGACACCGACCAACTTCAACTTCAATCTTGACCTAAGTGCTGAGATAGGTATGCGTCTGGGTTATATCCAGACCATGCGTGGCTACGACGTACGTACTACCAAAAACCAGTACCGCCTAGCCCTCTTCTTCGACTACGGTTTAATGGACCTGCATAAGGCCAACACGCTGGAGTCGCTTACCGTGCCCAATGTGTATGATGCTGAGGCAGCCTATAAGACCCAGACGATGGTGGACAACCTGACCACCAACGACGTGATGTCCACCACGGGCTTTGCCAAGGCGGTAAACAACCTGCTGGTAGGTGTTAAGTTTACAGTACTGTTTGAATTGCCGACGCCTCAGAATTGCGTCATCTGTCGCGATGCATATCTGAATTTAGGACGCCCCCGTAAAGGCGGTACTAAGTTCGACCAAGAGTAGGTCGCCCGACACCTCGCGAATCTGACCATCGCGAGCAATACTAATCAGCCCCGTCTCTTCCGATACCACAATAGCCAGCGCATCCGAGCGCTCGGTCAGTCCCAGTGCGGCACGATGGCGCAAGCCATAATGCTGCGGAATGTCCTGATTCTTGCTCACGGGCAGGATACATGCAGCGCTGTACAGGCGATCGCCTACGATGATGAGCGCACCGTCGTGGAGCGGCGTGTTCTTAAAGAAGATATTCTCTATCAGTCGAGCCGATATCTTGGCATCCAGATGTTCGCCTGTATCGGCATATTCTCTCAAATCCTGCTTGCCACTTATAATAATGAGCGCGCCCGTGCGCGTACGCGACATGTTATGGCATGCCGTCAGGATGCTCTGTGCACGGCTGTCTTCGGTGGTCTGCGATTCGGCACGAAGGCGACGAAACTTAAAGCCGCTGAAGCGTGAACCGAGACGGTAGAAAAAAGTGCGTATCTCCTCCTGGAAGATGACTATCAGGGCGATGGCACCGACAGATATGATGCGATCGAACATGGCGGACGTCAGTTCCAACTGGAAGACAAATCGCACTAAGAACCAAACGATTATAAACGCCATGATACCCCAGAACAGATTCACTGCACCCGAACGGCGCAGCAGACGGAATGTCTCATACAGGATAGCTGCTACCAGCAGGATATCGATCACATACTTTATCTGAAAGTCAATGCCAAACATAATTTATCCTTTCACTTTTCAATTTTTACCTTTCAATTTCCGAAACAACGTGATTGTTTCTACTGCCTCTCGCACGTCGTGTACGCGCAGTATATCGGCGCCATGCATCAGGGCATACATATGTAGCGCCTGAGTAGCCGGTAAGGCCTCATTAGGACTGGTGTGCAAAGTCTTCCATATGAGCGACTTACGTGATACGCCTACGAGCAATGGATGCTCTGTCTCATGCATCGAACGCAGCGCCTCAAAGTCAGCATCCGGACCACCTAAAAAACCAATTCCAGGATCCAGAATCAGTTGTATTCCGGCCATGTCACTTGTTGGCTTTTTTGCCGTCAGTACATACGGCACGTTGGCTTCGCGCACGAGGCGGTACATTCTATCATCCCCACCCGATATGTCGTTGATGATCATCTCTCCATAGTCTGCCAGCGCTCGGCGAGCGATCTCCGGACGATAGGTATCGAGCGACAGGATGGCTTCGGGTAGGCTGCTACGGATGGCTTCCAAGGCCGTTGCTACCCTACTCCACTCCTCTTCCTCCGTAGGTTGGACACCTCCTGGACGCGTAGAACAGCCGCCTATGTCGAGCAGGTATGCACCGTGATTCAGCATCTCTTCCGCACGCTCAACAAGCTCATCTTGCTCCACCCTGGAGGGGGCAAAAAAACTATCGGGCGTCACGTTGAGAATACCCATCACGCACGGACGCGAAAAATCCACCTGCGCCAAGCCGATATGAAGCTGCTTTTTCGTCATAAATTCTCGACAAAGGTACGAAAAGGAATTGAAAATGGAAAATAGAAAATCGTTTTTTTGCCCAAAATGCATAAAAAATGAAAAATTATAGCAAAAAAATAGCGCGCACGCTTGCGTATATGAAAAATTAGTCGTATCTTTGCAGGCTGAAAAATATGCGCCTGCATAAAATGAGGTAGAATATACTATTAAAAATGATATTATGAACAAGGTAATTAAGCTATTTTTGCTGC
>JAFXYK010000009.1 GCA_017541805.1 Paludibacteraceae bacterium | reverse complement strand
AGGCCCGTACGAAAAAAATCAGCGCACAAGGAGACTACGGTACCTACGTACTCAGCGAAGAACATCAGTTCATCGATTTGACTTTCAAAGGTGCTTTCGTGGAAGCGCAAGGTCAGCGTACCACCAGCGAGCAGGCCGCTCATAAAGACGGCCGTTGGTTCTATAGAATGGATGGTGATACCATCTTCATTACTGCTGAAAACGGATATACCCAAAAATTCTGGAAAAAGAAATAACAAATCGTTATGAGAAAAGTTTTATTTTTCGCCTTTGCGCTTGTAGCAAGTGTATTGGCATTCACATCTTGTGAAAACAACAATGCAAACGGTCTCGTAGGAACCTGGTCCAGAGACAGTGAGAAAACTCCCACTGGTTACTATGAGACCCAGACCCTCATCATTGACGGTCACAACGGTTTTCAGTTCCAAGCTCAGCAACATGACCCCGAGCACCCGGATTTCATTGCCATTATGCTCATGGATGGCAAATATGAGGTGAAGGGTGATATCATCACCGTTCACTATGAGAGGCACGGTTGGAACTACAACGGAGAAGTAGAATACATCTCCGGTTGGGAAGGATACGATGAGAAGATCAAATACTCCATCGACGGCAACAAACTCACCATCATCCGTAACTACGGCGAGGACTACCAAAACGATCCCGAAGTATTCACCAAACAATAAACTACGTCTAATATGAGAAAAGTTCTATTTTTCGCCTTTGCGCTTGTAGCAAGTGTATTGGCATTCACCTCGTGTAAAGGTAATAAGATAGATAGCCCGATCGTAGGAACATGGAAGTATGCAACAGACCCGGCTCCGGACTCCGGTTGGTGGACCGAATATACCTTTACGTTCGGCGGTGATGGTATGTTCTCTCTGCTCGATGTGGCGCATCCGGGCACTGAAGAAGTGTACGATGGCTTCATCTGGACCGGCCCGTATGAGATCAACGGAGATATCATTACCCTCCATAAAAACAAAATGGGTGAGTACTCGAGTGGACAGACCAAGTACTATGACGAATTTGAACCCAATGACGAGCGAATGAAGTTCTCCCTCACGGGCAATAAACTGACCCTTACCCGCGAATATGGAACGGAAGATGCTTGGGAAGAAGTATATACCAAACAATAATGAAGGTTCGTGCAAGTCGAGTGTAAGCTTGCTTACGCCAACTCATAGATCGTTCGAACGATGTGAGATAAGAACTCGACGCAGCCGAAGCTCCAAAAATTTAATTTATTAATTTTATGAAAAAAGTTTTTATCCTTCTGGCAGCCTTTGTAATGGCTGCATCGGTAGTTAATGCAAAAGACTACAAGAACAGTATCGGTATGGTAGCCGGTACAGGTATTGGTGTTCAGTTTAAGTCGATGGTAAAGCCTAACTTCACCATCATCGAAGAGTTCGGTTATTTGGGCTGCTATGCGGCTGCAGGTAACGGTTGGTCTATTGGTTATATGGGCGCTGTAGATAACTTGGTGCTGGCTTATCAGGCGAAAGGTGTATCCGGTCAGGGAATTGATTTGGATTGGTATGCCGGTGGTCAGATCAGAGCCGGATATGCTAACCTTGGTACCGACGCTGGTATCATCGGTGTAGGTGGCGCAGCCGGTATTGAGGCTAAGATGCAGAATGCACCGATCGCTTTCTCGTTTGACTTCCGCCCGGGCTACGTTTGTATGCTTGGTAACACCGGTGCCGGTGTCGGAGCAATGCATGCGTTCGATTGGTCCCTCAACCTCGGTGTTCGTTACACGTTCTAAAGACCTCCCGACCGTGGGTTGAGAAGGCCCTGTTTCCTAAAAAAGAAAGAGAGGGATTCGGACGCCGCCTTGCTTCGCAATTCCCCCGAAACCCAACAAGCTGCCGCTGGCACCTTGTTCAAAGAAAAAAGACGATTTGCTTGCTTGAGTAAACTCAGACAGACAAATCGTCCTTTTTTCTTTGCGGAAAGAGAGGGATTCGTGAATTGCGCTTGTCGCATTAATCGTGCGAGGTTTTTACCGAGCTAAGAACTCCCGACCGTGGGAACAGAAGGCCCTGTCTTATCCCATATAAAAAGAATTAGGGGGCGTCCTAAATGGATGTCCCCTAATACTTTTTACTGCGGAAAGAGAGGGATTCGAACCCCCGGTACGTCTCCGTACTTCGGTTTTCAAGACCGACGCAATAGACCACTCTGCCATCTTTCCTTCGCTTAAGCTAAGGCTCGCATGACTCGCAGCACAGCCGCTCGATGATGCTCCGCCTTGCTCTACGCTCTTCGGGCGGAATATCGTTTCACTAGCATTCCTCCCGAGGGATTTTGCGAAATCGGCGACAAAGGTACTGCTTTTTTTTGACATACGCAAGTGTAGAAGCATTTTTTTGTGTTTTTCGGCGCAAAAACTTGCATATATGCATTTTTTTTCGTACCTTTGCAGCCGATTTGAACCAAATTATTTATGGGTACTGTTATTATTCTCATTGCAGCTTTATTGCCTGCTATCTTGTTGGGGTTGTATATCTGGACGAAGGACCCTCATCCCGAACCTATGTCGTGGATCATTCGCGCCGTGCTGGCGGGAGTCATTATCGTGTTCCCCGTAGTCGGCATTGAGCACTTCCTCGATACGCTGATCTTTGGCGGCATTGAGCCTACTACGCTCATCGGAACGACGATTCAGGCATTCTGCGTTGCCGCAATCCCGGAAGAGGGAATGAAACTGCTGGCATTATGGCTGTTGCTGCGTAAGAACCCGCAGTTCGACGAGCATTTTGACGGTATCGTCTATGCCGTATGCGTGAGTCTGGGTTTTGCGGCCGTGGAGAATATAGGCTATGTGTTTGGTGAAGGGGATAATTGGTTAGGAACGGCCATCATGCGTGCGCTGCTGGCGGTACCGGGACACTATGCGTTTGCTATCCTGATGGGCTATTACTACTCGATGTACCATTTTGTGGACCATTCGAAGGCGACGGCGTTTAAGATCATCGCCATGCCGGTGCTGGTACACGGTATCTATGACGCGATCGCGATGAGCGGGTCGGTGAACCCCTTTATCGGCAGTATCAGTTTTATCGTGCTCATCTATTTCTGCATCAAGCTGCACCGTTATGCCATCGAGCGTATCCGCGATATGATTGACCGCAATGAAGCGGCTCAGCCGGCGGAGCCTGTGAATCCTGTGCCCCATGTGAACAACTCACTGGACGATGAATTGAAAAAACTATGAAACGAATCATCCTTATACTGCTGCTTTGTATCGGCTATATGCTGCCGTAGGTAGCGGACGATGTCCGCAAGCCGTCCTATCAGTTGGAGGACAACACGTTCTTCGACCCGACCCGCAAGCCCGAGAAGGAGCAGAGCTATGCTTTTGGCGTCGAATACCGCTTGGAGGTAGGCTATGTGCAGCATTGGCAGCGCACGATTAACCTCACTTTCCCGGATATGTACCTGCATGGCGTGCGGGTAGGTGCAACGTTCAATTTCCTGCTGCCGATCCATTTCAGTCTGCAGACGGGTCTGT
>JAFXYK010000061.1 GCA_017541805.1 Paludibacteraceae bacterium | reverse complement strand
TGCGGATGCTTCGGGGTCTTGGACCGCTATCACACGGCTAAACCTTGGGTCAGTTTCGTTCGGAACGCTGTGTTTATACTGTTTACTGTCCCTATCCTCTTGGCGCCATCCAAGCCGGAGAAACAGTTCTCGCGCAAACTCATCGTAATGGTGCCTGTTCTGGCCATTATAGGCTTTATATGCGGCTTGGCGATGAAAAGTTCCTTCTCCCTGCCGCGGCTTATAGAGGAAGAGAGCCTGAACGAAACGGAGATGATGGCGCAATTGCAAGCGGAGTATACCTTCAGCAGCGATTCGACCTACGTCGTTTATCTCTTCTCCTTCACCTGCCCGCACTGCCAGAACTACTATGCCAATATTGAGCAGTATCAGCGCTTTGGCTTGGTCAATAAAGTGCTGGGAATAGCGGTAGAGAACGAAGAGGCCCAAGCGCGCTTTGAACGGATTTATCAGCCCGAGATAGAGATCATAACGATTCCCAAAAGCAGGATGAGTGCCATCACGCATATTTTGCCTATGGCAGTACATATCGCGGATGGGGCCATCCAAGAAATTGAAGACGGATTCATCCCCTCTCCGGGCATCTTTATGGAATAAAAATGCAAAAACAATATTAACTCTTCAAATAATCACTATTATGAAAAAATCAATCTTATTCTTGCCGGTTTTGGCCTTCATTTCCCTCGCAATCTCCGGTTGTTGGGAACCGGGCAAATACAGACACTGCGTGTGCTTTGACAAAGAAACCCATACAAAGGTAAAAGTAACTATTTACGACAGAAAATGTTCTGATGAGGAGTATTCAAAGAACAGAAAAGCAGGCTACGAACGCTGGACGTGTGAAACAGATACTACAGCCAAGAAATAAACAGAAGATTAACAAATATGAAAAAAATTATCCTAATATGCGTGGCAGTACTGACAGCTGTCACCATGTCGGCTAAAAGTAAAACGCAGACGAGCGTCGGTATCGTAGGTGGTTTAGGAATTGGTGCGCAAGCCAAATTCATGTTCACCGAGCATTTCGGCTTGATAGAAGAGTTGGGTTATTTCTTCTGTCCGGACGGTGGTACGGCCGAACAATACGGTCGTTCCTCGTATGCCGGTTTGATGGATAATGTCGTCCTCCTCTATCAGGGACTGATCAAAGAGACGAACGGCATGGCGTTGAACTGGTATGCCGGTGGTCAACTCAAACTCGGATGGATGCCTTTTAATTTCGAAAGAAATGTACACATGGGTGTCTTTGGTATCGGTGCCGCAGGAGGTGTGGAAGCCAAGATGAAAAATGCGCCTATCGCTGTATCCTTTGACTTCCGTCCGGGCTATGCACTTATGTTCGCCGACTACAAGGGAGCACGTCTGTTCGACTACTCCGTCAATATCGGTATTCGCTATTGCTTTAAATAACGCATGTCAGAGAAGTTCAAGGCATATTGGAAAGGACAGCGCACCACGCTGGATAAGAAGCATATAGCGCTCTTGGAACAGAACTGCGGTGCCGTGTGGTTTCATGCGGCATCCGTAGGTGAGTTCGAGCAGGCAAGACCTCTCATTGAAAAGCTCAAGGCAAATAACCCGAGGCGAAAAGTAGTGGTCACCTTCTTCTCTCCCTCCGGCTACGAAGCGCGGAAGAACTACGAACTGGCGGATGGCATCTATTACCTGCCTTTACCTACTCGCCGGAACGCCAAGCGCTTCATCAAAGTGCTGCAACCCAGCATGGCCATCTTCGTCAAGTATGAGTTCTGGCCGGCATATATCCGCGAGTTAAGCAAAAAACAGATTCCTACGTACAGTATCTGCGCCATCTTCCGCAAGCATCAGTACTTCTTCCGTTGGTGGGGACACAGCCAACTGAGGATCCTCAAGCGCTTCACGCATATCTTCGTGCAAGACGAAGCGTCTCGTCGTCTCTTGGCGGAACACGGCGTTCATAATGCCTCCGTAGCAGGCGATACACGCTTTGACCGCATGGCAGACGTGATGACCAATGGAAGAAAAATCAATGGGGAGAGACTGACGCCGGTCGCGCAGTTTGTAGAAGGATGCGAGCGCGTCTTGGTAGCCGGCAGCACCTGGCCGAAAGATGAGGTGTTGCTGCAGAAATATATGGCCAAGGATCCGTTAGCCAAGTTGATCCTCGTCCCGCATGAGTTGACGGAGAAACACCTGCAATTCATCTTCAACCTCTTCAAAGGGTCATTCGTGCGTTATAGCTCCATCACCAATGCTTCATCGCCTATCAGCAGCCGAAATATCCTGCAAAACGCGAACATACTACTCGTGGACACGATGGGCTTATTGTCCGCCACCTACCCCTTCGGACAGGTAGCGTACATCGGAGGAGGCTTTGGAGTCGGCATTCACAACACGATTGAAGCAGCCGTGTACGGCAAACCGATTCTCTTCGGACCTAACTATGAACATTTCCGTGAAGCCAAAGAACTGATAGATGCAGGAGCGGCCCGGAGTATCAAAAAATATAGCGAACTGGAAGCGGCGCTTGATACCGCATTCAATAATCATGTCGAGCTAGGCGCAAAAGCAGCCGAATATGTGACATCTGAATTAGGAACAACAGACAAAATTTATAAGGAGATTTTTAAATAATGGCACAAAAACCAAGTATACCTAAGGGGACGCGAGATTTTGGACAATTGGAGATGGCGCGTCGCAATTATATCTTTGATACCATCAAAGGTGTGTTCTCTTTATACGGTTTTCAGCAGATTGAGACACCGGCCATGGAGAATATCGGCACCTTGATGGGCAAGTACGGAGAAGAAGGTGACAAACTGCTCTTCCGCATTCAAAACAGCGGAGAGAAAGCAGCACTTGCGCCGGAGAAAGGTCTTCGTTATGACCTCACTGTTCCTTTTGCGCGCTATGTCGTGCAGCACCGCGAGGAGATCTCTTTCCCCTTCAAGCGTTTCCAGATTCAACCTGTATGGCGTGCAGATCGTCCGCAGAAAGGTCGCTACCGTGAGTTCTATCAGTGCGACGTAGATGTGATCGGTTCTGACAGCCTGCTGGGCGAACTGGAACTGATTCAGATCGTAGAAGAGGTATATCGACGCTTGGGCATCAACGTCTGCCTGCATATCAACAACCGCAAGATCCTGGCCGGTATCGCCGAAGTGATCGGAGCGCCGGAGATGATCATTGATATCACCGTAGCCATTGACAAACTCGATAAGATCGGCATCGATGCCGTCAATGCGGAACTCCTCGAACGCGGACTCACGGATGAACAAGTAGCTAAATTGCAACCTATCCTCAACCTCAGCGGTACGACTGCCGAGAAACTCAATGCCCTCAAGACCATCTTAGCCAATAGTGAAGTCGGTCTCAAAGGTGTGGAGGAAATGGAGATCGTCTATGACGAATTGTCAATTGTCAATTGTCAATTGTCCATTGAATTGGATCTCTGCCTCGCGCGCGGACTCAATTATTACACCGGTGCCATCTTTGAAGTCAAAGCACTCGATGCACAAATAGGGTCTATCACCGGTGGAGGTCGCTATGACAATCTCACCGGCATCTTCGGTCTTCCGGGCGTATCCGGTGTCGGAATCTCGTTCGGTGCCGATCGTATCTACGATGTGTTGACAGAGTTGGATTTGTTCCCGAAGGAACTGCAATCTACCACGCAACTCCTCTTCGCAACCTTTGGTGCCGCAGAATTGCATTATGCGCTCGGCTGGGCGAAACAACTGCGCGCACGTAATATAACGGTAGAAGTGTACCCGGAACCGACCAAGATGAAGAAACAGATTGGCTATGCAGACGACAAACAAATTCCGTTTGTAGCTATCGTCGGAGGGAATGAGATGGAGACCAATACAGTCATGCTCAAGAACATGGCTACCGGAGAACAACAACAAGTAACATTGGATCAATTATGCACGATACTGTAAAAGAATTTGACCAAGTGACAGCAAAATGTCGCGCAATCTTCATCAATAAGATGAGCGACTATGGTCCTTCCTGGCGCATCTTCCGCCTGCACGGAATTACGGACCAGCTGTACATCAAAGCATGTAATATCCGCCAGCGCCAAGAGACCGGTGTCAGCCTCGTCGGCGACGATATACCGGGAAACTTACGCGCAATCGTAAACTATGGTATTACAGCCATCATTCAATCACGCCAAGGTTTTGCTGACGCAGTGGATATGACCAATGAAGAGGCCACCAAACACTACGATGCAGTTCTCAACGAAGCGAAAGAACTGATGGTTCGCAAAAACCATGATTATGGCGAGGCTTGGCGAGAGATGTCAAAAGAAGGCATCGTTGATATGATTCTCGCGAAGATAATACGCATCAAGACCATCATTGAGCACGACGGTAAGACCATTGCCTCCGAAGGAGTGGAAGGCAATTATTTCGATATTATCAATTATGCGATATTTGATTTAATCCACTATGAAGAGATTTAAACTCCCACATATTAACTTCCGGATTCCCAAACTGGAGCACTATCAGACGATGAAGATCCTGCATGTTATCGGCTCTATCAGCCGTACCCTACTCGCACTGGTTTTCATCTTCTCCGGTTTTGTGAAAGCCGTGGACCCGCTCGGTACGGTGTATAAAATCGAAGACTATCTCGAGGCATTCTCCTTAGCCGCTTTGGAAGGCGGGATGAACGGACTGCATAGTTTCTTCTCCTTCTTCATCCCTGGAGCCGGTGCTTTGGCGGTCATCCTGATCGCTACCGAACTGCTGCTGGGTATCACGATGCTCTTCAACGTGCGTACACGCTTCACGTCTTGGGCTACATTGGTCTTCTACCTCATTATGACGCCGATCACCCTCTATATAGCGATCGCCAATCCTGTCTCGGATTGCGGTTGTTTCGGAGACGCGATAGTCATCACCAACTGGCAGACTTTCCGGAAGAATGTCATCCTGCTGGTACTGGCCATCATCCTTGTCCTGTGCAGAAAAGCCATACCGCAACTCTTTATTTGGTGGGTGGAACTATGTATCGCACTCGTAGCGCTTGGCACGGCGGCAGGCATAATGGGATATAGTTATACTCACCTGCCCATCATTGATTTCCGGCCGTATAAGGTAGGAAACAACATCATGGAGTTGATGGAAGACGGTGTTGCGCCGAAGATTGATGTCTTCTACACGTTTGAGAAAGAGGGCGAGTTGAAGGAGTTCCTTTATGGAGAGAGACCGGACCTCAATGGTGACAGCACTTGGACATTCAAATACCAGGAGACACGCATCTTAGATCCAGGTAAGGAACCGACCATCACGGATTTCGTCTTGTGGAACTACGATGGCGATGATATGACATACGATATCTTGATGGAGCAAGAGCCCGTCACACTTATCATCATGTACGATCTCAATAAACGTGACCGCAAACAAGCAGACCGAGCGATTGAACTGTATAAAGCGAAGATCGCTAACGGCGAACTGTGCTATATCGTCACAGGCTCCACCTACGATGAGATCGATGCTTTTGCTGAAGAGAACGAACTGGGACCGGAAGCATTCCTGATGAATGATAAAACGCCGTTGAAGACCATCGTACGCGCCAATCCGGGCGTAGTGGTGCTCCAAAACGGAGTGGTGAAAGAAAAACATAATATGAAACAACTATAATAAAATTGAATAACTTTATGAGAACAAGAATGGTAGCAGGTAACTGGAAAATGAACAAGAACCTGCAAGAAGGTGTAGCTTTGGCTACCGAGTTGAAAGAAGCTGTTAAGAACCCGAATTGCGCCGTAGTGATCGGCACGCCGTTTATTCACTTGGCTACCGTAGCTGAGTTGCTCAAAGGCTCGCCTATCAAAGTGGCAGCGGAGAACTGCGCAGACCATGAGAAGGGCGCATACACGGGTGAAGTAAGTGCTGAGATGGTTAAATCCACCGGCGCTGAATATGTCATCTTGGGCCACTCGGAGCGTCGTCAGTACTATGCAGAGAGCTATGAGATGCTGGCTGAGAAAGTACGCCTCGCTTTGGCTAACGGTCTGAAAGTGATCTTCTGCATCGGTGAAGTAAAGGAAGAGCGTGAAGCAGGCAAGCAGAACGAAGTGGTAAAAGCACAACTTGAGGGTTCTGTCTTCGGTCTGACCGCAGAGGAGTGGAAGAACATCACACTGGCTTACGAACCCGTATGGGCAATTGGTACCGGTCTGACCGCTACTCCGGCGCAGGCACAGGAGATCCACGCTTACATCCGCGGTCTCGTAGCTGAGAAATACGGTAAAGCGGCTGCAGAAGATACAACCATCCTCTACGGCGGTAGCTGCAATGAGAAGAACGCGGCTGAACTCTTCGCTTGCCCGGATATCGACGGTGGTCTGATTGGCGGCGCTGCCCTCGTTGCAGAGAAATTCTTAGCCATCATCGCAGCTCGTTAACTGGAAATCTATGGCTTTAATAAAAACCATCAATAGAAACGGTGAGATCCTCACCCCGCACATCGCTGATGACGTCTTCATGGCAGAGAACGCCACCGTCGTCGGTGATGTGACGGTGGGAGAAGGATCAAGCCTCTGGTTTAACTCTGTGCTGCGCGGCGATGTCAACACCATCGTCATTGGTGAACATTGTAACATCCAGGATGGCGCGGTGCTGCACACCCTCTATCAAAAATCCACCATCAAACTGGGTAACTATGTGTCCGTAGGACACAATGTCACCATTCATGGAGCGGACGTAGATGACTTCGCGCTGATAGGTATGGGTGCTACCCTGCTCGACGATGCGCATGTAGGAGAAGGAGCGATAGTAGCAGCAGGCGCACTCGTGCTCAAGGGTACGCAGATAGGCCCGCACGAGATATGGGGAGGGGTGCCGGCGAAATTCATCAAGAAAGCCGACCCTGCACAAACAGCAGAGATAAACAAAAAAATAGCCAATAACTACGCGATGTACGCAAGTTGGTACCGTTAAATCGAGAATCGAAAATCGAAAATCTAATTATGTACAAACGCATTTTATTAAAACTATCCGGCGAGAGTCTGCAAGGCAATCAAGGCTACGGCATTGATACAGAGCGTCTGAACCAATACGCCGAGCAAGTGAAAGCCATCGCACAGAAAGGTGTCCAGATAGGCATCGTCATCGGAGGAGGTAATATCTTCCGCGGTTTGAGTGGTGCAAAAAAAGGTTTTGACCGCGTCAAGGGCGACCAAATGGGCATGTTAGCTACGGTCATTAACGCTTTGGCGTTACAGTCTGGTCTCGAGGCCATTGGTCAACCCGTTCGTGTACTGACATCCATCCGTATGGAGCCGATCGGAGACTTCTATAGCCCGGCTAAAGCACAGCGACTGCTGGACAAAGGCAACGTGGTCATCCTTGCCGGAGGAACAGGTGCACCCTATTTCACTACGGACACCGGTTCGAGTCTCCGTGCGCTGGAGATCAAAGCCGACGTCATGCTCAAAGGAACGCGTGTAGATGGCATCTACACCGCCGACCCGGAGAAAGACCCGACGGCCACGAAGTTCACCGAGATCACCTATGATGAAGTGATCGCACGCGGACTCAAAGTGATGGACCAAACAGCTACTGTCATGTGCAAAGAGAACGGCATGCCGATCTATGTCTTTAACATGGACCAAGTAGGTAATTTAGAAAAAGTTATTAACGGAGAGGCTATTGGAACTCTCGTAAAACCCTAATAGTATGGAAGACGAACTTGAATTATTGGAATCTGCCGCTGAAGAGTTAATGCAGAATGCTGTCACTCACTTGGACGACACCCTTCAGCACATTCGCGCCGGTAAAGCAAACCCGCGTATCTTGGACCCGATTAAGGTCGATTACTACGGAGCAATGTCTCCCTTAGCTAACTGCGCAACGATCACCACTCCGGATGCTCGCACCATTGCTATCACGCCGTGGGAGAAGAAACTGATCAGTGAGATTGAGCGCGCGATTATCAACTCGAATATCGGACTGGCGCCGTCGAATAACGGTGAGACCATCCGTCTGATCCTGCCGCCGCTTACCGAAGAGCGTCGTCGTGACCTCTGTAAGCAGTGCAAAGGTGAGTTGGAGGAGGCAAAGATGTCTATCCGAAACGCACGTCGCGATGCCATCGAGGAGTTCAAGAAACTCGTTAAGAACGGCTTGAGCGAAGACATCGAGAAGGACGCCGAAGAGGATATGCAGAAGACCCACGATAAGTATATCGCAAAGGTCGAAGCCCTCTACGCAGCCAAAGAGAAAGAGATCATGACGGTTTAACCGGTTCATCGGTGCGCGGTTTAGTCATTAAATCAACGGGTAGCAGTTACGTCGTTCGCATGAACGACGGTTTGGATGTGGAATGCCATATCAAAGGTAATTTCCGCATCCGGGGTATTCGCAGCACCAATCCTGTGGCGGTGGGTGATTTTGTGGAAGTACAAACCCTACTCGACGGCACGAACTGGATCATTGAGATAGAAGAGCGGCGGAACTATATCATCCGTCGCTCCACTAATCTCAGCAAAGAGAGTCATATACTGGCGGCGAACATCGATCAGGTGGCACTCATCGTCACCGTCAACCATCCCGTCACCTCCACTACCTTCATCGATCGTTTCCTCGCTACCTGTGAGGCCTATCGCGTGCGCGCGATACTTATATTTAATAAGATTGACTTGCTTACCGAAGAAGAATTAGCACAATTGGCCGATCTCCGTGCCTTATACGAGTCTATCGGCTATAAAACACTCGCTATCAGTGCGAAAAATCTAAACGCCGAAGGCAATACACGCGAAGCAATAAACGCCCTGCTTGCAGGGCAAACCACCCTTCTTTCCGGTAATTCGGGTGTCGGCAAATCGACGCTTCTCAATGCCCTTTTCGGACGCGAGATGACGCGTACCGGTAAGATCTCCGACGCACACGACAAAGGCATGCACACCACCACCTTCTCGGAGATGTACGCTCTTAACAGTATAAACGGCGAAGCCAATAAACCTATAAACCCAACCGAAGGTTGGATTATAGACACCCCGGGTATCAAAGGCTTCGGGTCCATCGATTTTGAGAAAGAGGAAGTGTCGCATTATTTCCGCGATATCTTTGCGGTCAGTCGTGAATGCCGTTTCAGCAACTGCACCCACACCAACGAACCCGGTTGTGCCGTACAGGAAGCCATTATAAAAGGATCCATAGCGATCTCACGCTATGAATCCTATCTATCGCTCCTCGGCGATTGTACCGAAAGCAAGTATCGCTAACTATTGGATTTCCAAGCCTTGTAAGGTGTAAATCTTTTCTCCGCGCTGGATGAACAATTGTCCGTCGCGGAGTATTTTTTGCGTCTGTACTCTGTATTCTGTATTCTGTACTCCTTGATGGTCTTGATAGCCATCATCCATCGGTGTTTTGTGCGTCATCGCAAAGTCCAGATATAACTCTAACATCGTATAGCCGCTTCCATCCATCGTGTTGTTATCCGCCACATTCGGGTTGCATCCATTCGCAATCTCCCACTCGTCCGGCATGCCGTCTTGATCAGTATCTACCAACGGCGCTACCTCTGTATAGGCATAGAAACCCTCGGCGTCGGAGGGGACATCAATGATGCCTTTCTTTTTGGACTTATAGCCGCTGTAGGTGTACGTATTAGTCCGCGTCTCCTCGATGATACGTTTCTCTACATGGTCGCGCGGGAAGACACCTACAGTATCCAATACCGTCTGATAGGCCTGTTCTGCCGTTTCAAACATACTTGCCGCATAAGCCAAGTCATCGAAATCATACAGACCGGAAAACTCCGTAGAATCCGCATTGCAATCCCAATACGGTGTTTTCGTTCGAATCAACGTATCCACACGCGCCTCCTCTTTCGTGTAGGTCTTGATGGTCACTGCGCTCCAGTTATCCTCCGTCGCAGACGGCTCGCCGTCAAAGATATTGCCGTTAATATACCATCGACTTGGACCTCTACTGGTAGCACCGCTGCGCTGCAGATCAGCTACCACGAAGAGACGGGTGTTGGTTGTATTCGGACCCTTGATATAATAGTTATTCACGAAATTAACCTCATGCCCGGAGTTCTTGCCGTTATAGTACTTTTCATCGCAGGTGTTCTCTCCTCCGTGACAACCGCTGCTACCGCCGTAGTAATTGAAATTCACATTATTGATGTAATCCAGGTACACGACACGGTCATTGTTCCGCGCACCGTTGAAACGGCAGGAACGGCCATTGTTATGTGCTAACAGGTTATGATGGTAACTGGCCGGCGAACCACCCCACTGACAGCCGTATCCGCGCGCACCCTTCGGGTGACCGGAGTCATATAGGCCTTCGTGCACAATACAATACTGCACCGTGAAGAAATGGCTGTCGAACGTATTGATGTTCTCTTCTGCAGACCATCCGAAATCACAGTGATCCAGGATGAAGTTCGAGCAGTTCTCTGCGCCGAAAGCATTCTCTTTGCAGAAGTTGCCGGCGGCATCCTCGTTTCCTACCCGAAAACGGATATTGCGGATGATGAAGTTCTCCGATCCACCGCAGTTCACCTTATTATGCGTAATAACGATTCCCACACCGGGCGCTGTTTGTCCGGCAATCGTGTAGTTTTTGCGGTTGATACGCAGGTCCTTCACCAAGCGAATCTCTCCTGTCACTGCAAAACAAACCGTCAGCGGATCGTCCGGATACTGCTTCATCGCCCAACGAAGTGATCCTTCCGTATCACCATTGGCGTCATCCGCCAAAGTAGTCACATACACCACTTTACCGCCGCGACCGCCGGTGGTATATTTACCGAATCCTTCGGCACCGGGGAAAGCAGGAACGATGGCCGGTAAGACCGTAGCAAAAGCGATTAGTGAACTGAGGCAGAGAGTTGCTGCCACAAAGAATCGTTTGGTACAGGAGCTGTGATACATATATGTTCTTTACTTACAGGGTGAATAAATTCTATTTTGCGGGCATGCAGGCATATACCTCCATCCGGATTGCTACGCTTGGCGCCGTACTTCAAATCGCCCTTCACCGGACAGCCTATTGCTGCTAACTGACAGCGTATCTGATGGTGTCTTCCGGTCTCCAGGTTAACCTCTAATAAAGTATAATTTTCTCCGCGAACAAGTATACGATAATCCAAAATAGCCTTCTTCGCGTCCTTTGCGTTCGGTTTTGCGATATAACTCTTGTTCTGCTGTTCGTTGCGAACTAACCAGTTTTCAAGCCTTGCTTCGGGCTGTTTCGGGCAGCCTTGCACGATCGCCCAATAAGTCTTTTTGATAGCTTTCGACTCTCGACTCTCCACTCTCGACTTTTCTTGGAACATCGCATTCAATCGCGTGAGTGCTTTGCTCGTTCGGGCGAACAGAACTACCCCGCTCGTCGGACGATCCAGACGGTGTGTCACTCCCAAAAAGACCTCACCGGGCTTATTGTATTTCTCTTTGATATACGCCTTCACGATCTCCGAAAGCGGAGTGTCGCCGGTCTTATCGCCCTGCACAATCTCGTTGCAAGTCTTGTTGACAGCAATAATATGGTTGTCTTCGTATAGTACTTCCATCAATACATCAATACATCAATACATCATTGACAGCTCCGCTGTCTTATCGCTTCGTAGATAAATACGCCGGCAGCTACACTCACGTTCAGACTCTCGATCACACCAGTCATTGGCAGACGCACCTGGTCCGTACAGAGTTTGAGGTTCTCTTCATAGATACCCTTCTCTTCCGAACCCATCACGATACAGGTCGGCACCGTCATATCCACTTCTGTGTAGTTACGGTCCGTATGTTCAGTCGCCGCTACGAGGCGCAAACCGCTCTCTTGCAAATAACGCAACGCGTTCTGCATATTCTCCACCTTACATATCGGCAGGCTGTGCAGCGCACCGGCAGACGCTTTGACGGCATCCCCGTTGATAGCCGCACTGCCGCGGGTACCGATAATCAGTGCATCTACACCGGCGCAGACACACGTACGGGCGATAGCACCGAAGTTACGCACGTCGGTCACACCGTCCAGCATCACCAGCAATGGCACCTTGCCTTCGTCGTACAGCGAGGCAACGATGTTCTCCAGCGGATAGAACTCAATCGGACTCAGGAAAGCGATCACGCCTTGATGGTTCTTATCCGTGAACTGGTTCAACTTCTCCAGCGGCACCCGTTGAATCTGCGTACCGGTGCCTTCCAGTTTGAGCAATAACTCACGACCTATCGCCGAACTCATATCGCGGCGAACCAGCACTTTGTCCAGCACCTTGCAGGCATCAATAGCCTCCATCACCGCCCGAACACCAAAGATCATCTCTTTCTCCTTCGGACGCTTTGTGTCATATCTCATAGCTTCAATGTTTAAAAATCTTTGATCAGTTTGCCTTGCGCGTCATATACCCTACCGGCATAGTGCATATATACTTGCCCGGCGTGCATGAACTTACGGGCGGCGCGCTGTTGTTCTGCCGACAGTTGCTCTACGTCCGTCTCATCACCGGATGACGCCTCAATCGTAAAGATCGTCATAATGACCGTTGTAGGCAGGTAGTTGTGATTGCCGGGATGGTAGGCCACCACCGTCACTTCTCCTTCGTTCTCCGGCAAGATGATACCATCCTCGATCGACAGCAGACACTCCGTATAAGCGTACGTGATAGGCAGCCCGGACGAGAGAATAGCCGTCGAAGGAACCGGTGTCCCTACGGTCAGTGCCGTCTCTTGCCCCTCCCAGAGGATGGTTTGTACTGCTTTATTCACATGAACCGCTACCTGCAGTTGACGTGTGTTGTACACACATGCATCATCCGGCGTGAAAAGCAAGGTCAGCGCATAGTTGCCGGCATCCAACAGCGTATCTACCGCTATATCCTGCCATGCAAACGAACCCGTCAACTGTCCCAGCGTCTCGTGGATCACGGCGGCACTTAAGGGCTGACCGTACGTCAGGTCGTCCACCGTCACACCTATCATCGGATCGGCTTTGCGGATCACTAAACTCTTGGCGATCGGTTCGGCTGCATTGTATTTGTAGTTACCGGGCTGAGTGGCTGTCAAAGTAACTTCACCGGCGCAGACGATCTGCACCACACCTTCCTCTACATACGCCACCGTGGAATCCGAACTCTCATAAACGACCGGCAGACCCGACGAAGTGAACGCATTGAGCAGGATCTTGTCTGTCGTTGCGCACTCATCCAACGTCTGGATCCAAGTGAGCGTCTGGTCATATTTCTTCGTCTCTCCGGAAACAACAATACGTACCTCCTTGCCTTCACCGGCAATAACAATCTCACCGCTGTGCTTACCCGCCTCGCTGTGCGAATAGATGATATTGAGTTGCGTCGTCTGGTTAATCTGGTTCTTCTGACCTATCGTCGTGAGGGATGCGGAGAAATGCGGGTCGGTGGAACTCACCTGAGCGACGATATTCGTCCAATTGACCGCCACACTCTTCACACCATCCGCATCATCTACCATAGCCGTACCAAACGGCCACTCGTCTGTGCTCGCACTCAGGCTCTTGAGTTCGGTCACTTTGATCTTGCGGAAAGCGACAGCGGTCTTGGCGCTCGCGTAGAATTTCAAATAGCGTGTGTTGGTCGCTAAAGTAACACTCTCCTCAGTGTCCGTTGAGATCGTGTTACCTTCTTTGGTCAGCACGAGCGACCAGTTATTATGGTCGGTGGATTGGTACACACTGAATGAACCGTTACTGCCGCCTTGCCATGCAAAACTGAGCGTCTCCGGGATGCCCACCTGGCTGAGTGCGATCACACACTCATCTTCGTACGCACTGCCGAGAATAACAAGCTTACCTATTTTCAAACCGCCACCTATTCCTAATACGGGATTGTCAAAACTGACGTTTTCCGACTTGGATATAACGGTTTGCGCGTTGTTGAAATCATCTTTTGTAAACTCCGTGTCCCAAGCCAATTGGGCGGAAAGGGACATAGATACCGCCATCACGGCGATGAAAGAGAATAGTTTTTTCATATCTTTAATACAATAACCAATTCATAAACTCATTCGGGTCGGTGGTAAACGCCATCGGTTCCGCTATTTGCCGGCCGTCGGCATCTAACTGCACATAGTACGGCTGGGCGTTGGAGCCGAATAACTCCCGTTGCAGACGGCTGTTTTTGTCACCTATACCGTCTTGCTTTGCATCCACGAACAACTCGATGAACACATATCTCTGCAGTCGCGCTTTGACGCGTGCGTCATCCAACACATACGCCTCCATCTTACGGCAGTTGACACATCCATACCCGGTGAAATCGACGATAACAGGTTTGTGCTCCTGTTTGGCGTACGCCAATCCTTGCTCGAAATCATGGAATACATCCAGCCCTTCTATCTTCATCGGAGGAGCAAAAGCACTGATCACCTTGACCGGTGCGCCCCATAGACCGGGCACGAGATAGCCGGCGAAAGCAAAGGAAGGAATGATGATCAGCGAACGAATCGCACGACGTAACCAATTCACTTTATGTATCCGCCATAACAGGTAGATGCCGATACCTGCAAAACAGCCAATCCATATCGCGATAAACAGCCAGCGAGGTAATATTCCCCATCCGTACGCCATGTCCGCCACGCTTAAAAATTTCAGCGAGAGTGCCAACTCAAGGAACGCCAAAACCACTTTGAAACTCGTCATCCAGTCTCCGGATTTCGGTGCCCTTTTGAGCCACTGCGGGAACAAAGCAAACAGCGAGAACGGTAAAGCCAAAGCAACGGCAAAACCTAACATACCGATAGCCGGTGCCAACAGACTCTTTCCTGCCGCCTCGACAAGCAAAGTGCCTATGATTGGACCGGTGCAGGAGAAAGAGACGATTACCAGCGTGAAAGCCATGAACAATATGCTCAAAAACCCACCTGTAGAACGGGCTTTACTATCTAGTTTGGTGGACCAACTGTCCGGCAGTGTAATTTCGAACAAGCCAAAGAAAGATAGTGCGAATAGCACTAAAATTACAAAGAATATAATATTCACAACAGCGTTGGTGCTCAAATCATTCAGAGCAGAAGCGCCAAATAGTATTGTTACTAATAGGCCCAAACCGACATATAATATGATTATGCTCAGCCCATATAACGCAGCATTACGCAAACCATTATCCGTGCGTTTGAGGAAAAACGATACAGTCATCGGAATAATCGGCCATACACATGGAGTGAAGATAGCGATCAAGCCACCTAATAATCCCAGCACAAATATCCACCAGATAGACCTCTCGTTAGTAAATTCCCACTTATGCACATTATGCTCGGATAACTGACTACTGACAGATGATAACGGACTGCTGACAGCTGAAGGTTGATTATGAACAGTTGAATTCTGATCAGCAAGCCCATCCCATCCCCATACTTCCGGAGATAGGCAGTTGACATCATTGCAGGCTGTAAAACGAATCTTCTCCGTTTTGCCGATCATCATATGATAAGGAGTCTCATATATATCTTCTCCTATCCCCTGTTCACCTACAGAAATCAATGTCATATGCCATCCCGGTTCTATCATTGCGGTACAGCGCACACTGTCCCCTATTTCCTCTCCGCTCCATTTCACCGGCTGCTGAATTTGCGCTACCACAAAAAGCGGTACTATAACTAATAATATGCTTACTATTCTTTTCATACGTCGTTATTATCGTTAATGATCACTATTCTTTGCGACCCGCAAAGGTACTGCTTTTTTCTGATATATGCAAGAGAATCTTCATTGTCATGCGCTCTTAGAACTCATTTCTAGTCATGTAAAACAATATTTTTCCTGTAGTGTCACAATAAAAATCGCTCTGTCTTTCTCCGTAAGATACATGAACCACGCCATCCGTTATCGAATTAATTGTCGTAATGTTGTCAGACCACACAAAATACAAGTCACCGCGGTAATTAACCAATTGACTAATATTGTAACCAGGATAAAAAAACACATCGCGGGCTGGGCGGTTCGGATTTTTAGCCGTTTCTAATATCTGTGCACGTGTCTCCGGAGTAAAAAGTTGACTTGGCAAGAGGAAATTAACCACATTGAAAGAATGGTCCAAGGCATAATATTCTGATGTGTATCCATTATAAACCTCCATAAAAGCTATTCCGTTAACAAATGGCTGCGCATTAGAATATTCCGGACTTACCACCTCTCCATTTTTATTAATATACACTTTCAGTCCATTCGTTTTTGTAACCACAGCCAGACCTTCCGAGAAATCCCCCGGCTCGTTGCTAAATCTGGCAGGAATAACCATATTACCCGTTTTGTCAATGAAGCCCCATTTATTAGGATTCTCCCCACCTTCCGGCATTTGTACAGCCGCTAAGCCTTCTTGGAAATCATGCACGTTTGCATACTTGCCTCTCGCAATAACCTTTCCATTCTTGTCAAAGAACCCCCACCGATGTTCGCTGGTACTAAAATCTGGAAAAGCAACCATCTCATCGCACATAGGACGGACAAATTCATTTATCCTTCCATAAGGCATCTGGTATGTTTTTGTTCCAAAAACCTCAGGGAACATCGGTGTGCCGTTGGATGACACATATTTCCACTGCGTCCGGTTAGCCGATTGGATGCAAAGTAACGCATATCCGCCTTTGACATAATTCGAGAGAGTATATTTGGAATTTCCCGCTTCGAATACCTGGCTCCATAGAACCTGTCCCTTCTTATTATATATCTTATAGCGTCCGGCATGCTCAAGAACCAAATAACCACCATTGAACGCAAAATTCTCATTAAACAATCTGTCATGAGGAATACTGATTGGAACAGCCCATTCTCCTTGGGTATTAAGAAAGCCTAGTTTCTTGCTATTCTTATCCCAAACAGGCATAAGTCCATCATGGAACTCGCCCGATGTCCAGAATTCATCCACAGGTATAGCCTTGGTAGTGTTATCCATTCTCAAGACAAATGCATTACCCCATTTAAAATGCATAGAAAGCAGTGCCGCAACTTTTCTTAAATCAGAGTCAAAATGCAACAAATCGTCTTCCACAGTAATAGGAGAACCATCACCGTCAGATAATGTAAAGCCTGCCGAACTATAGGAGACAGATTCAAGTACCGGAGGCAATACAAATTCTCCGTACTGAGTTATTACTCCCCATTTGTCATCCTTTCTAATAAGGCAATAATTAGAATTAATGCGTTTTATTTCATCATATTCAATAGGAATAACAACTAACTTACGCTCATCCACTACTCCTACTTTTCCTTCTGACGTACAGATGTAAAAAGAATGGTTGTTGTGATCATAATCCGGCCTTGCTAATTGCGTCATCGTCCCGTTTGCCGGACATATGTACCGTGAGTCTGGCTTATACGTTGTTTGTTGCGCCATTGCCATAATTGCCCAAGTCAACATACAGCTGATGATCAGGGGTTTCAAGAAAGATGTATTATTCATTGCATATTAAAATTTTATTATATGAACCAAATTTTTATTATAAAGCGGATTCTTGCGAAATATGTCTGGATAGGCAGATGAGACTTACTCCGATTTTTTCAATTGGGCGATGACAAAGCCACGGAGGGTGAAATAGTATTTGTCTGCCGGATTATATTTGGCTTTATATTCGTCATATCGTTGCTGCCAAGCGGCACGTTTTTCGGGATCAGCAAGTTCAAGTTTTGCCTGTTTGGACAGTTGGGCGAAAGAGGTGTTTAGGTCACGCTGATGAGGCGTGAGAGAATTAGGATCCCGATGTTTGGGGTAATGAGAAATGACCGTTTTGCCGTAACGATGGGTAATATACACATCGCTTTCTCCATAGATTTTGCCGGACATTTTGTCAATTGCGATATTGAGTTCCGCTTGTGCCATATTTGCTTGTAATTTGGGTTGATTATTGTACTAACATTGTAGTGACGTCATACGTCGATGCCGTGTCGTTGCCGTGTCGTTGCCGAGTGAAGACTGATTATGATTATACTTTAGTTAACTATCCACTATACTCACCCACTTCGCTTTCATCTTACCTCTTGACCTTGGAGAGTATAGGTTTTATCACCTTGTTTAATAAATATACCACCGTTGCTGATGACTTTTATGGGAGCAGAGGCATCGTTGATTTTTTCAACAGCCTCAGTACTGGATAGTGTTTCAAATGTACCGTTTTCCTCGTCAATAACATCTGTTCCGTTCAGGCTCTGGCGGACGAAATAATAGGTCGTGTTCGCAGAGAGACCTGTAATCGTAAACGAGTAATATTCTGCGAATTGCGTTGCTTCTTCTTCGTCCTCTTCATACAAAGCCGGTACACGTGCTGGTGCTTGATTCCCCGCCAAGTCAATACCTGTCAAATGTCCGTTTGCATCAAAGGTAAGCGTCATATACCGCTGTGTATGCGCCTCGTCCGTATAAAGCGTCCAGACATAGCCCGTTGCAGAGAAATTTTGCACCCACGACACTTGCACATTATCCAAACCGGTTACTATAGGCGGCTCGATAGATACAATGTTGCCAAATAATTTCCATCCTTCGGCTTGCTGATAAGCAGCAACACTTTGCATGGGGACACGCAACTCTGATTCACCAAGATGGGAACCTGCTGCTGATTGTAATGGGAAGTAAGGCGGTGTTATTGTGCGGCAAGTTAATGTTATCGGTTTGGAAAATGCAATTATTGGCGAATTAAATGTATCTACGCTGTTGCCCAACACGATTTCTTCCGCTTCGTACAAAGAACATGCTCCATACTCAAACATCGTTACACTATCTTGAAATACAGCGCGCTGAATACTACCGGTAATCATTGCTCCATTTTCCATTGTTTTTAAGGTTAATGGCATCGTGATGTCTTTTAAATTTCTTAACAATGTAAAAGCATACATACCTACGGATTGTGGACCTTCCGGCACTATAAATACGGAGTCAGGCTTCGCAGAAGGATAAGCAGTTAGACATTTCATATCCTTGGTATACATAACACCATTTACTGTTGTATAATACGGATTTTCTTCGTCCACAATAATTTCTTCTATTCCTGAAATGTAATTAAATGCCAATGATGGAGCAGAACGAATGGTTTTCGGGAGTATTACCTTTTTTACATTTTTCACACAGGCAAAAGAATTGTTGTCAATACCAATAACCATGTAAGAATTACCATTATATTCTACCGTGTCCGGTATACGAATACTATCACATAGAATGTTTGGATAATTAACCGTGGTGCTGTCCCAAGAACTGGTAGTAATGTCAGGAGTTACTGCCACTTCCTTTGAATTGATAATACGATACCTTAGTTCTACACCCTCTGCGTTAGTGTATCTAAAGTACTCAACTGCTTGCGCACTCATCGCACAAACCAAAATGATAAAAAGAAAGATTGATTTTTTCATAGATTATTATTTGTTTTATTCATTAATCAAAAAAATATCTTGTGTTACAATATTATACTTTCAGTTCTTCTGGTTTATCAAGTTTACTACCACTTTGACCATGGTGTCTTTTTCTTCTATGCGGCTCTCGGCAATCATAAGGGTTAGTGCGACAAGGGTGTTATCCGCCAAACGCTTGGTGCCATCTTCGCGATAGAGGATGCCGTTGTTGTTCAAGAACCAGAGGAACAAAGTTGCTGCAATGCGTTTGTTGCCATCAGAGAAGGAGTGGTTCTTGGTAACCAAATACAGCAACATCGCCGCTTTCTCTTCCACACTCGGATAGAGGTCCTTGCCTCCAAAGGTCTGATAAATCTGACCTATACTGCTTTTGAACGAATCGTCTTTCTCATTGCCAAACAAAGTGCTTCCACCGAATTTCTCACGCAGTGCGCTAATCGTTTGCATAGCATTCTCGTACGTAGCATGGAATCGTTCTTCGGGCGTGGTCTCTTTGACGGTCAGACGCTCGTAATCATAATTATCGAGCGTATCCAACGCGTACGTGTAATCCAAAACCACATCAAAAATAGCTTGCGTCTCATCTGCGCTCTCTACCGCTTTGCTTTGCACCGTCCGTCCTACAATCTGGACCAACTGCCGCAGATCCGACAACTGCTCACGGCGGAGTTTTTCATTGATGGCAAAACCTTTGACGAGGTAGTCTTTGAGAATTCTGTTTGCCCATTGACGGAATTGTACACCGCGTTGAGACTTGACACGATAACCAACGGAGATGATTACATCAAGGTTATAGTACAGAACTTTACGACAGATTTGCCGATTTCCTTCAGTTTGAACTGTCAAGTATTCCTTGACGGTTGCTTCTTTTTGTAATTCTCCCTCGCGAAATATATTGCCAATATGCAAACTAATATTTTGCTTTGTGGAGTTGAAAAGCTGAACCATCTGTTGCTGACTTAGCCACACGGTTTCGTTCTCCATGCGCACATCGAGCTGAACCGTGTTGTCTTCTGCACGATAGATGATAATCTCACCTCTATTTTCTATAGGTTTCTCGTTCATTCTTATTTTATTTTCTTGTTATATGCAAATTTTGCATATTACTTTCACTCCTCTCTCTTTATGCAAGCACCGATGGCGTTAAGGCGGTGCTCGATGTCTTCGTAACCACGGTCGATCTGGTCGATGTGGTCGATACGGGATGTGCCTTCGGCAGACATGGCGGCAATCAGCATGGCTATACCTGCACGGATATCGGGCGAAGTCATGTTATTGCGTTTGAGTTGGCGGGTGTGGTCGTGACCAACTACAACTGCACGGTGAGGATCACAGAGGATGATCTGCGCGCCCATGTCAATCAGTTTGTCCACAAAGAAAAGACGGGATTCGAACATCTTCTGGTGGATAAGCACAGAGCCTTTTGCCTGTGTGGCTACCACAAGAAGGACAGACAGCAAGTCCGGCGTCAGGCCCGGCCACGGCGCATCGGCAACCGTGAGAATAGAGCCATCGAGGAACGACTCAATCTGATAGTGCTCCTGCGCAGGAATAACCAGATCGTCCCCTTCTTCCTCAATGCGGATTCCTAAACGGCGGAAAGCATCGGGAATGATTCCAAGGTCTTTTATTCCCGCCTCTTTGATACGCAGTTCAGAACCGGTAATAGCTGCCATGCCGATAAATGAACCGACTTCGATCATATCCGGCAAGAGTTTATGTTGTGCGCCGTGAAGCGATTTCACACCTTCGATGGTCAACAAGTTCGAGCCGACTCCGCTGATCTTCGCACCCATGTTATTCAAGAGACGGCAAAGTTGCTGCACGTACGGTTCGCAGGCTGCATTGTAGATTGTAGTGGTTCCTTCGGCGAGGACAGACGCCATAATGATGTTCGCTGTTCCGGTGACAGAAGCTTCGTCCAATAGCATGTAGGTGCCCTTCAGGTGTTTACCGTTAAAACGGTAAGCCAGCAGTTCCTGGTCATATTTAAACGTCGCCCCGAGGTTCACCATGCCTTGAAAATGTGTGTCCAGACGCCGACGACCGATCTTATCGCCGCCGGGTTTTGCATATGTCACTTCGCCGAGACGCGCCAAAAGCGGACCGATGAGCATCACCGAGCCACGCAGTTTGTTGCATTTCTTGAGGAAATCAGCACTGCGCAGATACGCCGTATCGAGTTCCGATGCCGTGAAAGCATACGTACCCTTACTCAGTTTCTCCACGCGCACACCGATGGATGCGAGCAAATCAATCAGGTTGTTTACATCGAGGATGTTCGGCAGATTGTTGATCACCACCGTCTCTTTGGTCAGCAGCACGGCACACAGCACTTGCAGCGCTTCGTTCTTGGCGCCCTGCGGCGTGATACTGCCATGCAGTTTATGTCCTCCTTCTACAATGAATGCAGCCATATTATATGTAGTTTACTTCGGGATTAATCGTTATATTGAATTTATCTTGCACACTTGCGCTTACTGCGGCGGCAAGGTTCATAATATCTTTCGCAGACGCCTTATTCGCGTTCACGATCACCAGCGGTTGCTTTGGCCATACCTGTGCACCACCGAGGGTCTTGCCCTTCCATCCGCATTGTTCTATCAGCCATGCGGCAGGGATCTTCACGCCTTGCGGCGTCGCAAAATGCGGCATGTCCGGATAGAGCTTCAGCAGCGCGTTCGCTTGCTCTTCCGGCACAAAGGGATTCATGAAGAACGAACCCGCTGAACCTACTTCGCCAACTTTCGGTAACTTACCATTGCGCGTCTCGATGATCTCTTCGCGGGTCTTGACCGCATCGCCCGGATGCACTTTATACACGACGGAGGTGACGATATACTTGCCCTTCAGTTCATGTTTGAAGGTACTGTCACGATAACCGAACTTACATTCCGCATTGGTGAACACACGCTCTTTGAGCGTCTCCACATCGATTGTATAGACGCGCTCGATCACATCTTTCGCTTCGCAGCCGTACGCACCAACGTTCTGCACCGCCGACGCACCTACTTCACCGGGTATCAGACTCAGTTTCTCCAAGCCCGAATACCCCATGTCGGTCAACTGCGCGATCATATCATCGAGTCGCAAACCGTTCTGTGCCTCTACCGTCTCGTCGTCCAGAAAGCGCGCACGCGCCATGCCGGAATGCAGGATCACGCCGTTGAAATCGGCAGTAAACAGCAGGTTCGAACCCTGTCCTATATGCAGGATCCGCTCACCCTTGTATTCCTTCAGTACCTGCCGCAACTCATCCAACGAGTAATACTCGATGAACACCTTCGCCTTGGCATCAATACCAAAGGTATTGTAAGGCAGCAACGATATATCCCTTTCAATTTTCATTTTTCATTTTTCAATTTAGATGCATGTGGCATCGCTTGGCATTCTCCAGTCTCCACGGGGAGATAAGCTAACACTAACTACTTTCGGTCCATCCGGCATCGCCGAGCGCTTGAACTGCTGCGTGCAGAAACGCCGCATGAACACGTTGAGCCATTTATCGATCGTCGCTTCGTCGTATTGCTCTTCAAAGGCTTTGCATGCCATATATTTGATTTTCTCGCGGGTGAAACCGAAGCGCATGAAATAGAAGAGGAAGAAATCGTGCAACTCGTACGGACCTACTTTGTCCTCGGTCTTCTGGGCGATCTCGCCGTTCTCGTCCGTCGGCAACAGTTCCGGTGAAACTGGTGTTTCTACCACATCCAGGAGTATCGTACGCAGCGGTTCGCCGTACAGGTTCTCTGCCGCAAATCGCACGAGGTATTTCACGAGCGTCTTGGGGATACCGGCATTGACGGAGTACATCGACATCTGGTCGCCGTTGTACGTACACCAGCCGAGCGCCAATTCACTCAGGTCACCTGTGCCGACCACCAAGCCGTTCAGTTCGTTCGCCAGGTCCATCAGGATCAGCGTACGCACACGCGCTTGGGCGTTCTCATACGTCGCATCGTGGATATCGATGTTATGGGCGATGTCGGACAGGTGTTGCGTCGTCACGTCGCATATCGATATCTCGCGGTGGGTGATACCCAGCTCTTTCATCAGTCTCAGCGCATTCTGATAGGTGCGGTCGCTGGTCCCGAAGCCCGGCATCGTCACGCCTACCACTCTACTGCGGTCGTACCCCAACAGATCGGCTGTTTGCACGCTAACCATGAGCGCCAACGTACTGTCCAATCCACCGGATATACCGATGACGACGGTCTCGGAGTGCGTATGTTCCCATCGCCGCGCCAGCGCGTTTGTCTGGATAGAGAAGACGTCCAGGCAGTATTGCTCTTCCTTCCCTTTCTTCGGCAGGAACGGCGTCGGCGAGAACGTACGATGGATCGGCTCGGTCATCTCCTCCTCCCGTTCGATAGGCGCTACGTTGATATGACGGTAGTGACCGGTCTTGTCCTTGGTGAAGTTGGTGTTGCGCTGCCGATCGGTACGCAGACGCTCGATATCGATCTCCTGAATGATCATCGAATTGTTCCGTTGGAATCGCTCTCCTGCGGTCAGGATGTCGCCGTTCTCTGCGATATACGTACTGCCGGAGAAGACCACATCGGTCGTGGACTCTCCCACACCCGACGAGGTGTAGATATAGCCGCAATGTACACGCGCACTCTGCTGCTTGATCATCTGGCGACGGAAGATATGCTTACCGATGATGCAGTTTGAGCTCGAGAGGTTGAAGATCAACTCCGCACCCTGGATAGCCAACTGCGTCGATGGCGGCAGCGGACTCCACAGGTCCTCGCATATCTCGATACCGAAACTATAGTTTCGCGTACAGAACAGCAGGTCCGTACCGAACGGCACCTCCCCACTCCATATCTCTATCTTCGGAATCCGCGGAGCCACACCTCCGGGCATGTACTCGCGCGCAGCACGACCACTCGTGAACCAGCGTTTCTCGTAGAACTCACCCGTGTTCGGCAGGTTCACCTTCGGTACCACACCCATCACCTCGCCGTCCGTCATCACGAACGCGCAGTTGAATAGGTCATTATCCACCTGCAGCGGCGCACCCACTAACACGATGATCGCTTTTCCGCGCGTGTAAGCGCAGATACCTTCCAATTCACGCATACTGCTCTGCTGCAGCTGCTGCGTAAAAAACAGGTCCGCACACGTGTAACCCGTCACACTCAACTCCGGGAAACAGATCACCTCTACTCCTTCGGCAATCGCCTCGTCAATCTGCAGCTTGATCTGCTCCGCATTATAGCGGCAATCCGCCACACGCATCGTCGGCACGGCTGCCGCCACTCGTACAAATCCAAAATTGGTATCCATAGCATAATTCACAATTTAGCGCACAAAATTACAATAAATATTTGACATATGCAAATAAAACTCGTTTTATTTCTATATTTGCAGATTTTTTTCTTTTTATTTGCGTATTTCAAAAAAAAGCAGTAATTTTGTGCCCGTTTTTGTGTCGAATAACAATTACTGATTTATGGAATCGAAATATAATCCTACAGAGATCGAAGCGCGTTGGTACCAATATTGGTTGGACAACAAGCTTTTTCACAGTGAGCCGGATGGCCGCGAACCGTTTACTATCGTTATTCCGCCGCCCAATGTGACGGGTGTGCTCCATATGGGCCATGTCCTGAATGAGACCATTCAGGATATCCTCGTCCGTCGTGCGCGCCTGGAGGGCAAGAACGCCTGCTGGGTGCCGGGTACTGACCATGCCTCTATTGCTACCGAAGCCAAGGTCATCAAACGACTGAAAGAGCAAGGTATCAACAAATCCGACCTGACCCGCGAGCAGTTCCTCAAGCATGCTTGGGATTGGACCGATGAACACGGAGGAATCATCCTCAAGCAGCTGCGCAAACTCGGTTGCTCTTGCGACTGGGATCGCACCGCCTTCACCATGGATGAGACGCGCTCCAAAGCCGTCATCAAGGTCTTCTGCGACCTCTATCGCAAAGGTCTCATCTACCGCGGTCTCCGTATGGTCAACTGGGACCCGGAGCGGCAAACGGCCCTCTCCGACGAGGAGGTCATCTACCACGACGAGCATAATAAGTTCTATTACCTGCGCTACGAAGTAGCGGAGGAGCCGGGTAAGTACGCCATCGTCGCTACCACCCGTCCGGAGACCATCTTCGGTGATATCGCCGTCTGCATCAATCCCAAGGAGGAGAAGAACCAGTGGCTCAAGGGAAAACATGTCATCGTACCGGGTGTCGGTCGTGTCATCCCGATCATTGAGGACCGCTATGTAGAGATCGGTTTCGGTACCGGTTGCCTCAAAGTGACGCCGGCGCACGATGTGAACGACTATATGCTTGGTCAGAAATATAACCTCAAGACCATCGATATCTTCACGCCGGATGCCCATCTTAATATGGACACGGTGGAGCAAGAGCTGCAGCCTAACGTACGTAAGTACCACGGCATGGACCGTTTCGACTGCCGCAAGCAGATCGTCGAAGATCTCAAAAACCTCGGTCTCATCGAGAAAATCGAAGATTATGACAATAAGGTCGGCTACTCCGAGCGTACCAACGTACCTATTGAGCCGCGCTTAAGTCTGCAGTGGTTCGTGAAGATGAAGCATTTCGCCGACATCGCGCTGCCGCCGGTGATGAACGATGATATCGTCTTCTATCCCGCTAAATACAAGAACACCTACCGCAACTGGCTCGAGAACATCAAAGACTGGTGTATCAGCCGTCAACTCTGGTGGGGTCACCGTATTCCGGCGTACTACGATGCCGACTTGCTGGCGCAGACCGGTCTCGAGAACTACCCGGACGATAAGATCATCGTTTCGGAGACCAAGCCGGAGGGTAACTACGTCCAGGACGAAGGAGCCCTCGATACATGGTTCAGTTCATGGCTCTGGCCGATCAGTTTGTTCGATGGAATCGACCATCCTGATAACAAAGAGATCAATTATTACTACCCCACTGCCGACCTCGTTACGGGTCCGGATATCATCTTCTTCTGGGTAGCACGTATGATCATGGCGGGTTATGAATATGTAGGTAAGATGCCGTTCAAGCATGTCTATTTCACCGGTATCGTGCGCGATAAACTGGGTCGTAAGATGTCCAAATCCCTCGGTAACAGTCCTGATCCGCTCGACCTCATCGAACGTTTTGGTGCCGACGGTGTCCGTATGGGTATCCTCCTCTCCGCACCCGCCGGAAACGATATCCTCTATGATGACTCGCTCTGCGAGCAGGGACGTAACTTCTGCAATAAGATCTGGAACTGCTTCCGTATGGTCAAGGGCCTCGAGGTAGCCGATATCCCGCAGCCGGAGACATCCAAATACGCCATCAAGTGGTTCGATGCCCAACTCGCGCAGACCGAAGCCGAGATAGCCGACTTGTTCAGCAAATACCGTCTGTCCGAAGCCCTCATGGCGATCTTCAAACTCTACTGCGATGAGTTCAGCGGATGGTACCTCGAGATGATCAAACCGGCTTATCAGCAACCGATTGACCGCGCGACCTACGAGGCTACACTTGCCTTCTTCGATCGCCTGTTGCGGGTACTCCACCCCTTCATGCCGTTCATCACGGAAGAACTGTGGCAGAACCTCTACGAACGCAAAGAAGGCGAATCGATCATGACCTCTACCCTCGAAGTCTCGACCTCTCGCGATCTCGAGATCCTCGCCGAGGTAGAAGACCTCAAGGCCATCATCGCCGGTGTGCGCAATGCACGTGCGTCGAAGAATATCCCGCAGAAAGAGCGTCTCACGCTCATCTCGCCGGTCGCCCTCAATGCCCTCGTGGACAAATTGGCGAATATAGATGTAGTCGTTAACGGTGAGGTAAGCGGTAACGCCGCTAAGTTCATCGTCGGAACGACGGAGTTCGCTATCCCGATGGATCAGTTCATCAATGTGGATGAGGAACTCAAGAAACTCGAAGCGGACCTGCAGCACCAGCAAGGCTTCCTCCGCGGCGTGATGGCGAAGCTCGGTAACGAGCGCTTCGTGGCTAACGCCAAGCCGGAGATCGTTGAGCTGGAGCGCAAAAAGAAAAGCGACGCGGAAGCCCGCATCGCTGCCCTTGAAGAAGCTATCAAAGCACTCAAAGGATAATTACTCTGCTTTCGGAGCCGGTTTCGAACCGTTCGGATGATGTCCGTGCTTCTTGCCGCACTCCGGACGGGGACCGTCACATTTCGGACCCTTGTGCTTTCCGCAACACGGCTTCGGGCCAAAAGCCTCATCAAAACGCAGTACCTTTTGTACCTGGCGGGCACTCAGATCTTTACGGAACTTATCGTAATACTTGGTCTGCAGTTCCGCCAGTTTCTTAAATCCCTCCAGACGCTGCTTGGCCATCTTGTCCAATTCCGCATCCGTCAGTTCCTTACCTGGTTCGAACTGAGCCGGTTTGTTGGCTTCGAACAGGTCATCCAGCTTACCGGCATACTCGCGATAGGTAACGGCGAATTTCTCTGCCTGTTGGTCGCTGAGCATCAACTCGTTGGTCAGACGCTTGATGTCAAACTCGATTTTCTCTGCCTTGTTGAATTTCTTACCCTCGCACTTCGCGGGTTTTGCTTCTTGTGCGCTCATGTTAGCCACAAAGATGGCGCTAATAGCCAAAATAACAATCTTTTTCATATATTTCTCTCCTTTTTTACAGGTTCACTAACGATATACAAATACCATGCCAAATAAAAAAAAGGCGGGAGTTGCCTCCCACCCTTGATTATCTTACCGGAACTTATTTCTTGCAATTTCCTTCGCAGGTGATGTATTTGTAGCACAGACCGGCGAGGGCGGCACCTACCATCGGAGCCACGATGAAGAGCCATAACTGCGGCATAGCCAGGCTGTTCTCCGAGAAGAGAGCCTGCGAGATAGAACGAGCCGGGTTCACCGAAGTGTTGGTCAACGGAATAGAGATGAGGTGAATGAGGGTCAAGGTAAGACCGATAGCCAGACCACCGAAAGCACCATTATTATGCTTGCTGTCCGTCACACCGAGGATTACCATCAGGAAGACGAAAGTCAGCACTGCCTCAATAGCGAACGCACCGCATGCCGTAGTATGCAGATAACCGGCAGCGATCACACCATCCGTGACAAAGAAATCACCATAGCCGTTCGCAGCGAACGTACCAACTTCCATACCTTCTACCGACTTAACGATACCGAACAGGATAGCAGCAGCCGTGATAGCGCCGAGGACCTGTGCACACCAGTACCACAACATCTCTTTGGCACTCATGCGGCCGTTCATGAACACACCGAAGCTGACAGCCGGATTGAGATGCGCACCGCTGATATGGCCGATACCATACGCAGCTGCTACGATCGTCAAACCGAAGGCTAAAGCAACACCCAGAAAACCTACGTTTCCGAACAAGGCAGTACCACAACCGCCCAGTACCAATACTGCCGTTCCGAAGAACTCAGCAGCGAATTTGTTACATAATTTCATAACTGTTTTGTTTTTAAAAGGATTGATTTATAATGGTTATTGTTGATGAAGCGGGATATGATGCTCGTGTTTCCAGCGTTTATGCTGCAGGATGAGTTCATTCTTGGTCTGCGGCGTGCAGAACGTATCGACAAAACGCTCCCATATATAGGCAACCGCCATCGAAGAAGGATGGACGAGATCGTCGGCATAGAAGCGGTAATCACGCAACTCATCGAGCATGATTTCGTAGGAAGGAAAATAAGACCCCAATTCTTCTATCGCCTCTAAAAGCGTGGCTTTGCTCAGTTGGTTCTCGTGGAGGCCGTCGCGGATATGACGGATAGGCGAGACGGTGAAGAGCCAGTGTTTATCGGGATACTGCTCCAGGATAGGACGCCATGTTTGCACGATTTCATCGACAGAAAGGCGTCTGCGGGTGAAGTTCGATTCCGGCATCTTATGGCAGTTACCTACCACTACCCCATTCATCTCATAGACCCAGGCGGTACCGAAAGTGACGATGACGACGGAGGCTTCCTGAAGGGCACGCTGCATCAATTCGACAGACTCGCGCACGGCGGCTTCCGCTTCGGCCTTGGTAGGACGAGAAAACGAACCGTGGTGAGACATGGAGTGCCAAAGGCCCTCGTATTCTACGAGGGCTAATTTGTGATTTCTTCCGATCTGCTTGCGCCGTATGGTGATTTGTGATTGTTGATTTATGGCTTGCGCGATGCTGAGCGGGTTATAGAGCGTACCGAAGGGATTGGAGGTGACATGAAGGTAGCGCTGCGCCATCAGTTCGCCGATTTCATCGGAGAAACAGGAGCCGAGCAGGAGGATGCGGTCCTCATAGCCTATCTTCCATTCGGAGGGTTGTATATCTACGGTCGTTTGCAGTTTCATCACTCAAAATGCATTACTTTAGCGGGATGGATATTCGATATGATCATAGACGGCAGCAGCAGAACAAGCATACAGAGCGCCATCGTGACGGCATTGAGCAGCACTATCCACATCCACGGGAAAGCCACCGGAACGGTATTGACATAATATGTAGCCGATTCCAACGGGATGACATGGCCGAAATACTGGATCGCCGCGAGCGTGAGTCCGAGGATATTTCCCCAGAGCAAGCCCTTGACGATGAGCATAGAAGCTTGCGTTAGGAAGATACGCCGGATGAAGCGGTTATTGGCGCCGAGTGCCTTGAGCGTGCCGATGAGTTGGACGGATTCGAGGATGAGGATGATCAGTCCCGTGACCATATTCATTCCCGCGACGATGAGCATGAGGATGATGATCAGCACCACATTCATATCCAGCAGATCGAGCCACAAAAAGATCTTCGGATTCTTCTCATACAGGTTCTGTACGAAATAGCAATTATAGCCGTTTTCATCGATATGATTGACGGTAGCAAAGTAGATATCATCGTACGCCGATTCGATGTTCCGCACGTCATCCACGAGTATATCTATACCCGAATAGGTGGTTGAATCCCATTTTTGCAGACTTCGCATCGTTTCAAGCGGCGTAAGGACAAACAGTTCATCGTATTGCTCGAAGCCGGAATCATAGATGCCGGAGATAGTCAACTTGCGTGCCCGCACGTCCTTTTCTTCGATGAAATAGCAGGGAACAGGGTCGCCTACATGGAGTTGCAAGCGGTTCGCCACCAGCCGCGAGAGGAGCACCTGTTGGGGTTCGGAAGGGATGACACCTTCTACTCTATTGTCCTCAAAAAACGACCAGTATTCGGTGCCTTTGAGCACGATGCCATGGAAGGCCGAATCGGTCTTGAGCATACCGGGTTTGGTGATGAAAGGCGATGCCGCCGTGACATGCGGGAAGGACCGTAGCTGCACGAGCAGACTGTCGGACACCTCGATGGGCGAGAGGTCGTATGAGTCATTGGTCTCGAAACTGACGACCTGGATATGCGCATCAAAACCGGCGAGTTTGTTGGTCACCGTCTGTTTGAACCCGACCACAATACATACCGTAAGAATCATGACGGTTATTCCGACGATGATTCCCGCCAAAGCGACCCGCACCGCAGGGCGCGAAAAATAAAGGCGAGAGGCGATTGCTATTTCAGGCCATTTTGGCATGATTTTTGTTGTGGTTTTTTATATGACAAAACGATTTTTTACGCTATTATTCGGTGCATTTTTGGCTATTACCATGATTGCCCAGAAGGAAGGTCCTCGTCCTCAGCGCACCCCAGAGGAGGAAGCGCGTAAACAAACGATCCGTGTAGCGCGCGAGTTAGGTATCAAAGACTCCGTGCGCATCGATACGATTTATCGTATGCACTTGAAGTACGCCCGTTGGCGTCAGAAAGGACTGACGCGCGCGGAGAACATGCAGCGCATGCAGGCTATTCACGATGAGTTAGAGCGCTTATTGACGCCGGAGGAGTTCGAGCAGTTTATGAATCATCCCTCGGAGACTCCTCGTCGTCCACACGGTACGCAATTGATAGCACCAGCCACGTCAGTGCAGCCAACAGACTCCCTATAGCGAGTCCGGCCAGTATATCGGTGGGGTAATGTACCCCGAGATACATGCGACTATAACATACAGCAGCCACCCACACCATGAGTAGTGCGGTGACTGTTTTTTTGCGGTATAAGAGGCTGAAAAGAACCGCTACCGCCATGGAGTTAGCGGCATGGCTGGAGCAGAAACCGTACAGACCTCCGCGGTATTTATGCACGAGATGCAGCATCGGCATATTGGGGTCGTGCGTCGGCCGCAGGCGGCAAACGATAGGTTTGAGGATGCCGCTGCAGATAAAATCGCTAAGTCCGACGGCAATGGCAAAACCGACCAGGATGATCACCATCTTACGCCAGTCTTTAATCTTGACCCACATCAGGACGAGCAGCAGCACATAGAGCGGAATCCATGTGGTAGGCTTGCTGATAAGCCACATCAGTTCGTCCATGTAAGGACTATTGCAGCCGTTGATGGCGATAACTATGTCCGAATCGATACTCATTCTGCGTTATTCATTGATCAGCACGGCGGTATGACAAGCCACGACGCCGGCGGTCTCGGTGCGGAGACGACTGTTACCCAGGCTGACGGGGATGAAACCGAGCGCCAGGGCATCCGCCACTTCCTGTTCACTGAAATCTCCTTCGGGACCGATGAGCACGAGCACGTCTCGACCCCGCTCTATCTCTTCTTTGAGCACCCGTTTATCCTCTTTATAGCAATGGGCAATGAAGCATTGCTGGTTGATCTTCGCCTGCTCGCGGATAAACGCATCATACGGCGTCAGTTCATGCAGGACCGGCAAGTAAGGCGTCAGACTCTGTTTCGCCGCCGAGAGGATGATCTTCTCCAGTCGGTCGGTACGCAGTTGCTTACGTTCCGAGAAACGGCACAAGAGCGGCGTGATCTCATCGACGCCAATCTCCACGCATTTCTCGATGGCCCACTCCATGCGCTCGATGTTCTTCGTCGGCGCGATGGCGATATGCAGGTGAAAAGCATGGTGCGGCTGCTGTTTCTCCGCCGTCAGGATCTCAAAATCACAATGCTTGGGGTGCGGATTGGTGATACGCGCCGTATAGGTCGTACCCCGTCCGTCGGTGATGAGTATCTCATCGCCTGCGCTATAGCGCAGCACCCGCACGCAGTGGGCACTCTCCTCTTCGGAAAGGGTCTGCTTCGTTTCAATATCAGGACAATAAAAGAGATACATTACAATTCTGATTCCTTGAGGCGTTCGGCGTTTTCGGCTACCTGGAGGGCATCGATGACGCCTTGTATGTCGCCGTCCATGAAGGCCGCGAGGTTATAGACGGTATAACCGATACGATGGTCGGTGATACGTCCCTGCGGGTAGTTATAGGTGCGGATCTTCGCACTTCGGTCACCGGTCGAGACCATCGTCTTACGGCGTGCTGCGATGTCATCGATATATTTCTGGTGCTCCTTATCATAGATTTGCGTACGCAGGCGCGAGAGAGCACGCTCTTTGTTCTTAGGCTGGTCACGCGTCTCGGTACACTCGATGAGTATCTCCTGCACTTCGCCGGTATTGGGGTTCTTCCAGTTATAACGCAGCCGCACACCGGACTCGACCTTATTAACGTTCTGTCCGCCGGCACCGCCGGAACGGAAAGTCTCCCACTTGATCTCACCTTCGTTGATATGCACTTCGAACTCATCCGCCTCGGGCAGCACCGCTACGGTAGCCGCCGAAGTATGCACGCGTCCTTGGGTCTCGGTCACCGGCACGCGCTGCACGCGGTGCACGCCACTCTCATACTTGAGCGTACCATAGACATTGACGCCGGTGACATTGAAGATAATCTCCTTATATCCGCCGGCCGCACCTTCGGTGAAGGATGAAACGGTATATTTGAATCCTTTGAGTTCGAAATACTTGGTGTACATACGGAAGAGGTCACCGGCAAAGATCGCCGCTTCATCACCTCCCGTACCGCCACGAATCTCCATGACGACATTCTTGCCATCCTCAGGATCCTGGGGTAAGAGTTGGAGTTTGAGTTCCTCCTCCAGTTTGGGAATCTGCGGTTCCAGTTCATCGATCTCCGCTTTCGCCATCTCTTTCATCTCGGGATCAGACTCATTGAAGAAGAGGTCCTTGGCGTCCTGCAGGTCGGTGACCGCTTTCTTATAGCGATGGGCACACTCGAGCACGCGCTCCAGGTCGTGATAGTCGCGATTGAGCCGCACATACCGCGCCTGGTCGGCGATCACCGAAGGGTCCGTGATCAACAGACTCACCTCATGGAACTTGGCCTCGAGGCCATCGATTTTATCGAGTATATTCATAAATCGTGCCCTTGTGGCAAAGAATGTTCATTATATGCTTGTAAGGTATTTTGTAACAGCGAAACAATGGTCATCGGACCTACTCCACCGGGAACAGGAGTGATATACGCGGCTTTGGGTGCTACGTTCGCAAAATCCACGTCTCCGACGAGTCGATATCCTTTCGGCGCAGCAGGATCGTCGATGCGGTTGATCCCCACATCAATGACGGTAACTCCTTCGCGGACCATGTCCACCGTGAGCAGATTCGGACATCCGGCGGCCACGATGATGATATCGGCGGTGAGGCAGATAGCCTTGAGATCGCGCGTCTTGGAATGGCATACCGTGACCGTGGCGTCACCGAGCGAAGCAGCGCTCAACCCCGGCAGAGAGAGGTACGGACGCTGCATGAGGAGCATCGCGATGGGTTTGCCGACGATATTCGACCGTCCGATAACCACCACATGTTTGCCTTCGGTAGCGATCTCATACCGCGCCAGCAGTTCGCGTATGCCTCGCGGCGTAGCGCTGATGATAGACGGCAGGCCTTGCACCGTACGCCCTACATTCTCCGGCGTGAGTCCATCCACATCCTTGCGATAGTCGATGGTACTGAGCACCTGCGTCTCATTGATATGTTCTGGCAAAGGCAGTTGAACGATGAAACCGTCGATGGAATCGTCATTATTGAGTCGATGGATCTCATTCAACAAAGTCTGCTCGGTGATCTCGGCCGGATAAGCGATCTTCACCGCGTCAATGCCCACTTCGGCACAGGCCTTGATCTTATTATTCACATAGGTCTCGGAAGCCGGATTATTCCCGACGATGACGATCGCCAGTTTAGGTGCCCGTAGACCGTTGGCCGTGAGGGCAGCGACTTGTTCGCGCAGCTCCGCACGAATGGTCTGTGCTATTTGTTTTCCGTCTAATATCATGTGTCAACGATTTCTATGTTTATGTTTGTATATACCGAATCCGATGAGGCTGAAGATACCCAGGCAGAAGAGGACGATGCCGGCGATGAACTCCGGGTCACCTCCGTTGGCTTTGAACCAATGCTGCAGGTTTCGCCATATATCTTTCGCTTCGCGCTCGTCGATGAGGGTGTTGTCTTTCTTGCGTGGCGGCCGATAGACATTATGTTCATCCCCCCTGACGGAGCGACGGATCGAGTCCACATTATACTGATGCGCCAGGCTGTCCGCAAAATGGATAGCATCCGCCTCTTCGGCTTTCCGGATACCCAAAGCATCGACACTCAGTTCCTCCGTCGGATCGCCATTCGGAATCTGTCTCAGCTCGTCCGCAAAGAGCATCACCAGTTTGTATGCTCCGAAGCCAAGCACCGCCACAATGACCAGAATCAGGCCGTAATAAGCCTGTTTGTCGCGCATTCTCAGTGCGCCGCCTAAGCCACGGTTCTTATCATTCGTGCCGTGGACGTGGTGATGGTGGTAGTGATGGTCGGACATGCTGTGAAGAGTTATTTACGGCGCATCTGTTGCACTTTGCGCATCATCTTGGAGGTCTGCTCAAACTGCTTGAGGAAGCGGTTGAGCGCAACGATATCGACGCCGGCACCTTTGGCGATACGCGCTTTGCGGCTACCGTTCAGCAGACTCGGATTGGAGCGCTCCGCCGGTGTCATAGAGTTGATCATCGCTTCGATAGGTTTGAACGCATCATCGCTCACTTCAACGCCCTTCATGGCTTTGTCCATACCCGGGATCATACCCATGAGGTCTTTCATCGAACCCATCTTCTTGATCTGGTTCAACTGACCTAAGAAATCATTGAAGTCGAACTGGTTCTTAGCGATCTTCTTACTGATACGGCGTGCTTCCTCTTCGTCGTACTGCTCTTGCGCGCGCTCGACGAGGGAGACGACATCACCCATACCGAGGATACGGTCCGCCATACGCGCGGGATGGAAGACATCGAGCGCCTCCATCTTCTCACCCGTACCGATGAACTTAATCGGTTTGTTAACCACCGAGCGGATACTCAGCGCGGCACCACCACGGGCGTCGCCGTCGAGCTTGGTGAGTACGACGCCGTCGAAATCGAGGCGATCATTGAACTCCTTGGCGGTGTTGACAGCATCCTGACCGGTCATCGCATCAACGACGAACAAGGTCTCCGACGGGTTGATAGCCTGCTTGATAGCCGCTATCTCCTGCATCATCTGTTCATCGATAGCCAAACGACCGGCGGTATCGACGATGACGACGTCATAGCCGAACTTACGCGCTTCGGCAATAGCCTCCTGCGCTTTCTTAACCGGATTGGGTTCGTTCTCACCCAGATATACCTTGGCGTTGATCTGCTCACCGAGGACGCGCAACTGCTCAATAGCCGCCGGACGATAGACGTCGCAGGCCGCCAACATGACACGTTTGTTCTTCTTGGTCTGCAGGTAGTTCGCCAGTTTGGATGCAAAAGTGGTCTTACCCGAACCTTGCAAACCCGCCATGAGGATGACCGCCGGCGTACCTTTGAGGTTGATCTCCTGCGCTTCGCCACCCATGAGAGCCGCCAGTTCGTCGTGGGTAATCTTGACCATCAACTGGCCAGGACGCACCGAGGTAATGACGTTCTGACCCAGCGCTTTCTCTTTCACCTGGTCGGTAAACTGCTTCGCCGTCTTGTAGTTCACATCGGCCTCCAACAGCGCCTTGCGGATATCCTTGACCGTCTCCGCGATATTAATTTCCGTGATACGGCCTTCACCTTTCAGAATCTTAAAAGACCGTTCTAATCGTTCCGATAAATTATCAAACATTTTACTCCTAATTTAATTGCGGGTGCAAAGGTACTACTTTTTTTTGAGATATGCAAATAAAAAATGACATATGCGTCGCATATGCCATTCTTTTAGCCAAAATCGATGTGATTATTGCGCACCTAATTTAGCAACAGCAGCAGCCATACGAGCCTGTTGCTCCTCACTGAACTCGTAGCCAACGAGATCCTGATACTCCTCGCTCAGCGCGATAGCCTCTTCGAGCGTTTGAGCAGCCTCGATTGCGCTGACGTATTGCTCAGCACGTTTCGCTTTGCAGCACTCGTGGTTCTCTTTGCCTTGGCAGCACTCTTCGTTTTCAGCCTCTTTGTTCTCGCTCTTACCGCAAGCTACGAAAGTCATCGAAGCAGCAGCAAAGAGAACAGCATAGAAAAATACTTTCTTCATACTAGAAATGAATTTAAAAATTGATGTTGTACAAAATCGGGTGCAAAGGTACAACAAAAAAATGACATACACAAGAGTATGCCATTTTTTTTGCTGAAAATTACAATAAATTATTGCAATTTAGCTACAGCAGCTTGCATACGAGCTTGTTGCTCCGGAGTGAAGTCCTCGTCAGAGAGGTCCTGATACTCCATAGCTACAGCCATCACCTCTTCCATCGAAGCAGCAGCCTCGATAGCCTGGGTAGCAGCCTCTGCACGGTCAACGTCAGCAGCAGGAGCAGCCTCTACTTGCTCGGTTGCCTCGTTGCATTCTTGCTCAGCCTCTTTGTTCTCTTTCTTGCCACAAGCAACGAAAGTCATAGAAGCAACTGCCAATACAGCAGCAAAGAATAATACTTTCTTCATACTAGTAATGAATTTTTGTTAATAATTGTTTATTATTTCCTAAATTAGGATTCGTTTTTTACAAAACCGGCCGCAAAATTACAAATTTATTTTGATATGTGCAAAAAAAAGTGTACTTTTGTAGCGTTTTTTTGAATAAAAGCCGTAAATATGCCGATAAAAAGCGCCATAATAGTTCCCGAAGGCTGCACGAAAGTGCTGCTACACGCCTGCTGTGCCCCGTGCTCCAGTGCTATTGTGGAATGGCTGTTGGCACACCGGATTGAGCCGGTTATTTACTACTATAATCCTAATATATATCCGCGCGAGGAATACGAGATTCGCAAGAACGAAAGCAAAAGGCATGCAGAATCGCTGGGCATCACCTGGATCGATAATGACCGGTTTAGAACCGAAGCAAGCCAACAAAGCTGCTACAAAGAAATGCACGACGCATGGCGGCATGATATTTGTGGCTTGGAAGACGAACCCGAGCGGGGACGGCGATGCGAAGCATGTTTCTACCATCGTCTGTTAGCTACGGCCCGGAAGGCACAAGAACTGGGTATTCCATTCTTCGCCACTACCCTCGCCTCTTCACGATGGAAAAACCTGGAGCAGATAAACGCTGCAGGTGAGCGCGCAGCGGAAGCAGTCAGTATTCAGCATTCAGAAGTCAGTTTTTGGGCGCAGAACTGGCGGAAGGACGGATTACAGGAGCGCAGAAATCAATTGCTCAAAGAATATAATTTTTACAACCAGCTCTACTGCGGTTGTGAGTTCAGTCAACGAAAATAAGAAAGATATGAAAAGATACATGTATTTGATGGCTTGTCTGCTGATCGCAGGCACGGCTGCAGCCCAAAGTTTATTAACGCCGGAGCAACTCGCTAAGCGTGAGAAACGTAAGAACCTGACCGTAAAAGAATGGAACACCGATTCGAAGACGAATGCACGGTGGTTGGATCACGTGAAAGTGTATGACGATCAGGGCCGCTGCGTCGAGGAGATTGAGTACGCCAGCTACGGCCAACGCAAGCGCGTGACGAGCAAATACGATGATGTGACGGGTAAGGTAGTGGAAGAAGTGGAATACAACGACCGCAACCGTCCTGTGCGCATCCGTAAATACGAGTGGAATACGGACGGCACCAAAGCCAAACAGTACAACTATTTACCGAACGGTAAACTATTCAGTATCAAGGTTTTTGAGTATATCTTCTCAGATAAGTAAGTTCGACCCTATCTCGTTAGACGAGATGGAGAGCGTCAAACTGATGAACCGCATCGACACCAAGTTTGCGGTGCCTTTGTCGATGCTTCCTGCGATCCTGGATGCGGCACAGAAAGACTATTATGCTCAAGAGATCGACGGCAAGCGCATCGCGACGTACGACACGATGTATTATGACACTGAGAGCCTGGATATGTATGTGCGCCATCACGACAAACAGCTGGTGCGGCAGAAGATTCGGGTGCGTCAATATGTAGAGAGTCAGTTGACGTTTCTGGAGATCAAACGCAAGAACAACAAAGGGCGGACGAAGAAAAAACGCATCGCGGTGCCGGGTTTTGATATTCAGGGCAGCACCTTCGGTGAGAGCAAAAAAGAGCTATGGAGCGTAGAGGATTTCATTGCCGCCAAGAGCCGCTATCAGTGGTCGGAACTGAGTCCGCACCTGAGTACGAAGTTTCACCGTATCACCTTGGTTAATAAGGCGAAAACCGAACGGTTGACGATCGACATGGACCTGCTATGGACCAATGTGGTGAGCGGAGAAATGAAGACGTTTAACGACCTGGTGATCATTGAACTCAAGCGCGACGGCAATGTACCATCACACATGACTGATATCATGCTGGATCTGCGGGTGCATCCGTTCAAGATCAGTAAATACTGCATCGGTATTGCGCTCACCACACCGGACATCAAGAAAAACCGGTTTAAGAATAAGATTCGAACTATAGAAAAAATGTTAGCAATATGATTCAAGTAGATTTTAGCAATCCCACGATGGAACCCATGCCGGAAGGTTTTTTAGATCCGGTAACAGACAACACGCTAGCAGCCGCGACACCAGGTGATTTTGATCCGGAGATAGCCGCTGAGTTCGGTGGTGCACCGGAGAGTATCTCGACGCTGATGAATAACATTGCCGATTTTCTGCACGTGAGTGACAATCTGATCACTATGCCGTTGATGTTCCTTTTCAACCTGCTGGTGACCTGGTTAGTGGTCTATTGCATCTACTATCGGTTCAGCCATCGTCGCGATTATTATGTGACGTATATGCTGTTCTCCAGCGGTATGTTTGTGCTGCTCTGGTTGATGCAGATATTGGACATTCAGACCGGGTTTGTATTGGGTCTTTTTGCTATCTTCGGAATGATCCGCTACCGTACAGAAACGGTGCCTATCCGCGAGATGAACTATATGTTCCTCATCATCGCGATCTCTGTAATCAACTCCCTGAGCCTGAAAGCAGAAGGCCTAGCATGGTACCTGTTGCTCTTTGCGAATGCGGTGATAGTACTCATGGCGTGGGGCTTCGAAGCATGGCAGGCGCGCAAGCGCATTTCAACGAAAATCATTCTTTATGAGAAAATTGAGAACATCAAGCCGGAGAACCGTGCAACGCTAATCGCCGACATCGAGGAGCGTACGGGACTCAAAGTGCTGGATGTCGAAATTGGACATATTGACTTCCTGCGCGACGTAGCGTACATCAAAGTGACCTACCCTCTTGAGGCAGGAAAGATACACAACAGTATCGATCAGATGGTGAAGTATAAAGCTCAAAGTTAAGCGTTTATGCGGCTTCGTTTATCATGCATAGGAGTGCTGTTGATGCTCGGTCTATCGGCTTTCGCCGTGACATACGACAGCCAGGGTGCAACGACGGAACAGAGTGTCCAGACGCGCCTCGGTGTCTCTTTCTCCAAGAAATGGGACAATGGTCTTAAGTTGAGTCTCTCGGAGCACGTGCGTTTCAGTCTCTATGACACCAAGACTGGTATGAGTGCCAAACAAGTAGCAATTGACACAACGTATGCAGCTGCGTTCACCAAGTCTTACACCACCCTGTCGCTCTCGTACGCTCACCCGGAGTTTCCGTATCTCAAAGGCGACGCCGGCTATACGCTTCGTCTCTTGGGTAACAAAGGCTGGTCGGATCCGAGTAAGTTCCTGCGTCACCGTGTTTTCTTCGGCCTCACCGGCTCATATAAGATGCGCTACGCCAAGATTTACCTGCGTGAGCGTTTCCTGTGCGACATACGGACGGACAGCATCAATGCGCTGGAGAGGAACGCCGCTACATGGCTGCTTCGCAGCCGTATAGGTTCGGATTTCTACATCTTCAGCCGCCCGAACGTAAAGCCCTATGTGTGGTTGGAGGTGGAGAACACGCTGAATGCTCCGGAATACATGCAGAAAGACGGTCAGCAGTTCATCAACCACGTACGCACCCAAGTGGGCGTTAAATGGCGCGTGAGCAAGCGCAGTTCGTTCGATTTCTACTATCGTTTCACGTACGGCTACAACCGCGATATCAATATAACGAAGAAGAAAGGAAAGATCGAGTTAACCGAAGAAACGATGTATCAAAACCTCTTCGGAATATCGTATAACTTCGAATGGTAAAAAAAAAGAGCCGCACGGCTCTTCTTTTTTTAACAACTCTCGAACTGTCGCAAGAAACGGACGTCGTTCTCGGAGAACAGACGCAGGTCCTTCACGCGGTATTTGAGGTTCGTAATACGCTCCACGCCCATACCGAAGGCGTAGCCGCTATATTCCTTGCTATCAATGCCGCATGCCTCGAGCACGTTCGGATCGACCATACCACAACCGAGGATCTCCACCCATCCGGTGCCTTTGCAGAATGAACATCCTGTTCCGCCGCAGATATTACAACTGATATCCATCTCTGCACTCGGCTCCGTGAACGGGAAATACGACGGACGCAGACGGATCTTGGTCTCCGGTCCGAACATCTCTTTGCTGAAATAGAGCAGCGCTTCGCGCAGGTCAGCGAACGAGACATTCTTATCGATATAGAGTCCTTCTACCTGGTGGAAGAAACAGTGCGCACGTGCGGAGATCGCCTCGTTACGATACACACGCCCGGGACAGAGCACACGGATAGGCGGTTTCTGACTCGTCATCACGCGTGTCTGCACAGAGGATGTATGCGAGCGCAGCAGCACGTCTGTCGGCTTCTGTACACCGATCTCTTTCTCGATGAAGAACGTATCCTGCATATCACGCGCCGGGTGCTCCGGAGCGAAATTAAGCATGCCGTACACGTGCTTGTCATCCTCCACCTCCGGTCCTTGTGCGATCGTGAATCCGATACGAGAGAAGATATCTTCGATCTCTTCCCGCACCAGCGACAGCGGATGACGTGTACCTAAGGCAATCGGATCCGGCGTACGAGTGAGGTCCAGTTTCTCCGCCTCAGCTTTCTTCGCCTCGAACTGCTCCTTGAGCTCGTTAATACGTGTCTCAGCCTGCTGACGCAGTTGATTCAGCATCTGACCAATCTCACGTTTCTGGTCAGCCGGCACCTCACGGAACTCATTGAAGAGCGCCGTGATCTCGCCTTTCTTACTGAGATATTTAATACGCAGCGCCTCCAACTCTTCCGCGTTGGCTGCGTTCATTTCACGTACTTGACCTAATAAATTTTGAATCGAATCTTTTAACATATATCTGATTTTTTACTTTCTATTGTATGATCCCGACGCTATTGAGGAAAATCACCAGAATAGCGATCGGAACGATCCATCGCACAGAGAAGATAAACACCTTTCCGGCAAAATGGTTGTAATTGGGCAGGTTCCATCCCACAAAGAGGGCCATTCCTAATGCGCCCAAAGGCATCAGCACACAGGATGTGAGCGTGTCAAACACATCGAATACGGAATTCGAGAACACACATGCGAGCACCAAGGGTATCACTGCTGCCGACACCAGGAGCACACTCTTGTGCCTATTCAGTCTGCCGCCAGTAGCTTCGTTCACAAACGCCACAGACACTTCCATGATCGAGATGGTTGACGTGATGGCCGCGATACAGAGCAGCGAAAAGAACAGCACACCAAAGATGTACGAGAACGACATCTGCTCAAAGATCGCCGGCAGGATGACGAACACCAGTTCGGGGCCTTCGGCCGGATCCATTCCGAAGGCAAAGACGGCAGGGAAGATGATCATTCCGGCCAGTATAGCGACCAAGGTATCCAGTATCACCACCTGCATGGAGGTCTTCGAAACACTCTGATTCTTAGGCATATATGCGCCGTAAGTGATGAGCGCTCCCATTCCGATGGAGAGGCTGAAGAAGCACTGCCCCATTGCCTTCATCACAGCTTGAGGATTCAGTTTGCTGAAGTCGGCTTGGAAGAAGAACTGCATGCCGATAGCGCTGTCTTTAAGCATCAGTACCCGCACCGCCATCAACACCATCATCACCAGCAGCAATGGCATCAACACCTTGCTCAGTTTCTCTATTCCTTTATTGACACCAAACCACAACACGGTAGCTGTCAGCAGCACAGGAAACAGCGAAAAGAGAATCATCCGCGGTTTATTGGAGATCACTTGCGTAAAATGCGTGGAGAGCGAATCCATTTCTGCTCCGTGCAGCACATTCGTCAGCGCTTCGAACAGATAATTAAAGCACCATCCTGTTACCACAAAATAGAAACCTATGAAAAGCATCGCGGTCAGCATGCACATCCAACTGAGCCACTGCCATCGATTAGTGCCTTTGAGCTCCTTAAACGCACCGTACGCGCTCTTCCCGGAGTGTTTTCCAATAAGAAACTCGGTCATGACCAGCGGCAAACCCAGCAGCAATACGCATATCAGGTACACCACGAGAAAAGCTGCACCGCCGTTCTCACCGGCAATGTAAGGAAATTTCCAAATGTTTCCCAGGCCGACAGCACTTCCTGCTGCCGCCATGACCAGACCCAGTTTTGTTGAAAAACTACTCCCTGCCATTCCCTATTCCAGGAAATAGTCCACCGTTGTTACCACGCGGACATGCTTGATCCACGGTTGATACTCATCGGCCTCGATGGAGAACTGACCTTGGCTGGCGCGACGGATCGAACCCAGTTTGCATTGTGCGTCCTCAGCGAACTTCTGCGCCACCGTACGTGCATTGCGAGTCGCCTCTTCAATCATCGACGGCTTCAACTCCGGAAGACCGTTATATTGATAATCCAGGTTCCAGCTGTTGGTGGTGACGATCATGCCCTCTTTGAGCAGTTCGGCTTCTTTACCTTGGCATGCTACTACCAGGTCCACATTGTCCGTAGAGACGATGAGCGAGGTGCTGAGCGTATAATTGAACTCCGGACGACGGTCACCATAATAACTGTCCCAGTTATCCGAAACGGAGATTGAACCCTCCTGGATATCCTCGGTCTTGAAGCCCAGGTTCATCAGGAAAGTACGGATATACTGCGTACGCCCCTCCAGGTATTTATACAAATCCGGCAGGTTATTACCACTCGCGCCATAAGAGAGCGGCCAAATAGCATGATCCGCCTTCACATCGCGGGTGCTAAGACCTTTCACACTCACTGCACGGTCTTTGGACGCGTAGCTGCTGAAGCCCTTGTAAATAAAGTAGCCTCCGAAGCACAAGCCGAGAGCGATCAGCGCACCGGCTAATACATTTTTCACTAAGATCTCTTTCATATTACTTATCGTGTTTATGTTCGTAGATAGCCTCCTCTACATTGATGATATAGTCACCCATCTTCTCTAATTCGAGGATGATATCCATGTAGTTGACGCCGGTTGTATAGTCATATTCTTTCTCCGTGATATGCTGCATATTCTGCATCTTCAGTTCATCGCGGAAATTATTGATCTCATTCTCCATGTTGGTCATTTCATGGAATGCATCCTCTGTGATATTCACGCGCTCAAGCGCCTCCACCATCATTGTCTCCGCACCGCTCAGCAGGTAAATCATCATCTCGACGTTCTTATTCTGATAGTCCGTATATTTGATGTTGTTCTCGTGCTTATGTCGGATATAACGGGATAAGTTATAGTTCGCATCACCCACCGACTCCAACTCACTCACGATACGCAGCATCTTGTGCACCTCGTGCTTGGACTGATCCGACAGACGACCGTCCGCCACGGCATTCAGGTACTGCGCGATCTCATATTCCATACGGTCGCATATACCTTCATATTTCTCGATACGCGAGAAGATCTTCGTGAACTCCGTCTCATCCGTCTCGTTATAGAGGTCGTGAATCATACCGATCATGCGCTGCGTACGTACACCGAAGACGTGAATCTCTTTCCATGCCTGAAGGATAGACAACTCGGACGTGGACATAAGGCCACCGGAGATAAAGCGCAGTTGGCTGTCCGTATCTTTCTGCTCCGGCTTGGACGGCAAGATCCAGATGACCAGCTTCTCCAGATACTTGATAAATCCGATGAGGATACAGGTGTTGAAGACGTTAAAGAAAGTGTGGAACGTAGCCAGGATCGCACTCAACTGAATTGCATCGACGTCAGAGGTCTTACCCGGCGTGAAGTCCACATTCCATAGATCGCATACAAAGCCGACGAACATGCGGAAGATACACAGCACCCAGATCACACCGAAGAGGTTGAACACCAAGTGCGCCAGCGCCGCACGTCTCGCCTGCACGGAGGCTGAGAGAGCGACGATATTCGATGTGATCGTAGTACCGATATTCTCACCGAGCACGAGCGAGATACCCATATCAATCGGCAACACGTGCGTAGAACAGAGGGTCATGGTGATGGCCATGATCGCCGCCGAACTCTGTACCGCGAAGGTCAAGATACCACCCACCAACAGGTATAAGAAATAACTGCCGTAGCCCCAGCTGGATGTCGCGTTAAAGAAATTACGCACTGCGTCCATCTCATCCAGGTGCATCTCGGTTGCATTGATCTTCAAGGTCGTCAAACCTAATAACATCAATGCCAAACCTATCAGGAAATCACCTAAGTTCGCTTTCTTCTTCGAATAGATCAGCGCTACCGCCACTACAATCAGCGTATAAACCACCAGGCGCATGTCAAAACTACCGCCACCAAGCACCATGATCCACGCCGTGAAGGTCGTACCGATATTCGCACCCATAATCACCGAGATCGCCTGCGCAAGCGAGAGAATACCGGCACTCACGAAGCTGACCGTCATGACCGTTGTAGCCGTAGAAGACTGCACTGCCGCCGTGATGAACGAACCGGTGAGTACACCCGTGAAGCGGTTCGTCGTCATCGTACCTAGCACGTTGCTCAACTTACTACCCGCCATCTTCTGAAGGCCTTCAGACATCACCTTCATACCGAACATCAGCATCGCTACTGAGCCGATCAGGGTTACAATTTGTACTGCAAATTCCATATAGGTATTAATGATTTATGATACACATTTTGTCTTTGGACACAAATCCGCTGCAAAATTACAAAAAAATAATGACATATACAAGAGTATATGCCATTTTTTCTGCTTTTTCTTCGCGGAGAGTGAGGGATTCGAACCCCCGGTACGACGTAATGCGTACACCGCATTTCGAGTGCGGCACTTTCGACCACTCAGTCAACTCTCCTCGGCTTTTCGTCAAAAGCGGGTGCAAAAGTACTGCTTTTTTTTGATATAGCCAAATTTTTTTGAAAAAAAATGCTATTTCCCCTTTATTTTGTCAAAGCCGGCACCAAAAACACCCCGTACATCAACGATAGATACCAGCGCATCCGGGTCAATCTCATTCACGATACGGAAGACCAGCGAACTCTCCGGTTTACGTACCAGCACCGAGATCACTTTGACCGGTTGTTTCGAGTACCAACCTGTGCCGTCCAGCACCGTCACGCCTCGATGAACGGTGGTATTGATAGCCGTCGCTATCTGATCATACTTGGTCGAATAGATCAAGAAATGCACACTGCGGTGGAACCGATCCATCACCCAGTCTACCGCCACGGTATAAGAAATCGTCATCGCCACACCGTAGAGCACTCGCTTGATATGCAGATACGTCTGTGTCTTCCCTTCTTCCGCCAGCATCGAATCCGGCAGTGGCAGGAAGAAAGCCGAGGCGATCACCAGCACGTCGCAGGCCAGCATGATATTGCCAAGCGAGATATTATGATAGTGGTTCACTATCATCGCTACGATATCCGTACCTCCCGAAGAACCGTTAGCCGCCAGCACACAGCCCAGGCTGAGACCGAACACGAAACCGCCCATCAATGCACCCAGCCAGGGATCTTCTATGATCGGCTCGGGTAAGATAGGAATGACGCTATACCATACCGTGATAGCAGACACTCCCACCATCGTTCGGATGCAGAAACGCCATCCTACCGTCAAGCCGGCTATCGTCAGCAGAATCGCATTGAAGACGAATGTCGTCAGCCATACAGGAATAGCACCGCCGTACTCCGGAAAGACGGAAGGCATCAAACCTCCGGTCAGGTAATAGATTGCCGAACAGATACCCGTCAAGCCGCCTCCCACAAACGCATGCGGCAGCAACACCCAGTTGACCATCAGAGCCATAGGGAAGATACCGAAGATAATCGCCAAATACTCGAAGACTATACGTGTCCGCGACTCTCTGGGCCCTACATGCGGGTTGACGAACTCACTGTAACGGAACATATTACCAATTACCAATTATCAATTACCACTTAGCCACCAGGTTTCTATCGCCGAAGCCATTATCGACACGTCCTACCGGGCACCAGAACTTCGTCTGCGCCACCCATTCGGTCGGATATGCAGCCTGCTTGCGGGTGTACGGATGCGTCCACTCGTCTGCCACCACTTCATACTCCGGATGCGGTGCATTCAGCAGCACATTATCTTCTTTATCGGCTTTACCGGACTCCACGTCTGCGATCTCTTGACGGATCTGCAGCAGCACGTCGCAGAAACGGTCAATCTCCACGAGCGACTCACTCTCCGTCGGTTCCACCATCAGCGTACCATGAACCGGGAAAGAGAGCGTCGGCGCATGATAGCCGTAATCCATCAGTCGCTTCGCGATATCCGCCTCCGTGATGCCGATAGCGTGGAACTGACGGCAGTCCAAAATCAACTCATGTCCTACTCTACCCGTCGCCCCGGTATAAACGATGCCATACGCATCTTTGAGACGTTTCGCCATGTAGTTCGCACTGAGAATAGCAGCCGCAGTAGCATGACGGAGTCCTTCGGCACCCATCATCGCGATATATCCCCAAGAGATCAAGGCCATGTTCGCATTGCAGTAGATAGCCGTAGAGACACGGTTAGCGTCCTCCGACGGCAGGCAATCCGCCATAGCAGCCGTACAGCATACAGCACCGGCACCCGGACCGCCACCTCCGTGAGGAGAAGCAAAGGACTTATGTAAGTTCAAGTGACAAACATCGGCACCGATGAAGGCCGGATTGGTCCATCCGATCTGCGCATTCATGTTCGCGCCGTCCATATAGACATATCCGCCATTGTCATGCACGGCGGCAATCATATCGCGTATCGCTTGCTCGAAGATACCATGGGTGGACGGATAGGTAATCATACAGCCGGCCAGCACCTCTTTGTTCTCCTCTGCTTTGGCTTTCCAATCTGCCAGGTCGGTGTTGCCCAACTCGTCACATTTGACCACGCACGGCGTAAATCCGGCCTGTACGCAGGATGCAGGGTTCGTTCCGTGCGCCGAAGCAGGGATCAACAGCACTTTGCGCTGAGCTTGACCCTGACGCTGCAGGTACTCACGAATGACTACCAAACCCGTATATTCACCGGCAGCACCGGAAGTCGGCTGTAAGGTACAAGCATCGAAACCGGTGATAGCACACAGTTGGCGCTTCAACTGCTCCATGATCACCTTATAACCCTCCACCTGATCATCCGGCGCCAGCGGATGCACATTCATCGCGCCGCTGAACGTAATAGGAATCATAGAGGCCGCGGGGTTGAGCTTCATCGTACAGCTGCCCAGAGGGATCATCGAGGTTGCCAAGGAGATATCCTTGCGGTCCAGACGCTTCAGATAACGCATCATCTCCGTCTCGGTATGATAGAGTTGGAATACCTCCTCCTGCATGTAATCCACGTCGCGTACACGGCTCTCATCGATTGCCCACAGGCCTTCAAAAGCCTCGTCCGTCTCCTCATATTGCGGGATATTACCGGACACCTCCGCGAACAACTCGATCAAGTCATTCATGTCGTCGATATCTACGGTCTCATCTACCGCCAAGCCAACCCATCCTTGCGGGTCGTAGTACAGGTTGATACCCAGTTCCTCTGCTTTGGCCTTCAGGTCTTTCAACTGTCCTTCCTGCAACTGAATCTTCAGCGTATCGAAGAACTCCGCGTTCTCCTGCTCGAATCCGTATGCCTGCAGCATTTCGTTCAGGTACACCGCCTTGCTGTGGATACCTTCTGCGATCTCGCGGATACCTTCCGCTCCGTGATAGACGCCGTACATTCCCGCCATCATCGCCGAGAGCGCCTCCGCCGTACAGATATTCGACGTAGCGCGTTCGCGCTTGATATGTTGCTCGCGGGTCTGCAATGCCAGACGGAAAGCAGGATGCTCGTATTTATCTTTACTCAGGCCGATAATACGGCCCGGCATATCACGTTTGTACTCATCGCGCGTTGCCATATATCCGGCTGTCGGCCCCCCAAAGCCCATCGGAAGACCGAAACGCTGCGCAGTACCGCACATGATATCTGCATCCAGCGGTTTGAGCAGCGCCAACGCCATCAGATCAGCCACCACCGTCACTTTCAGTCCGGCCGCATGACAATCCTCGATGAAGGTCTCATAATCCTCGATCGATCCGTCGCTGTTCGGCCACTGCACGAGGGCACCGAAGAAATCCGCATTCGGTTCAAAATCCGCATAATTACCGGTCACTATCTCGATATCCTGACCTTTCGCACGCGTACGTAATACAGATAGGGTGTTCGGCCAAATCTTCTCGTCCACAAACACCTTCCGCACATTGTTCTTCACCTGCTCGCGGCTGCGCAAATTACGCATCATTGTCACCGACTCAGCTGCCGAGGTAGCCTCGTCCAACAACGAACAGTTCGCCAGAGGCAGGCCCGTCAGGTCGCTGATCATGGTCTGGAAAACAAAAAGCGCCTCGAGACGACCTTGACTCACTTCCGCCTGATACGGCGTGTACGAAGTGTACCAAACAGGGTTCTCGAGGATATTACGACGAATGACAGCCGGCGTGATCGTACCGTACCAACCGCGTCCGATATACGAGCGGGCCGGAATATTCTCCGCCAGCAACTCGTCTGCATTCTCCAACTGCTTCTGCTCCGTGAGCGGTTGATCCAACTCGATACCCTCCGGCAACAGGATATCCGCCGGCATGGTCTCGCGTACCAGCGATTCGATTGACTCGGCACCAACGGCCTCCAACATCTTTTGTTCGTCTTGAGCGGTGAGTCCGATATGGCGCGACTCCAAGTAATTAACTTGCATAAATGGATTAGTATTTAAAATTTGCCGCAAAATTAGTAAAATTTTTCTGATTATACAAATAATTACGATTTATTTTCAATATTTTTTGGATATATGCAAAAAAAAGTGTATCTTTGCACGAAATTTAGTTTAACCCTTTAAATTATACGTACTATGAACTTAACAATTAATGCCGTAAATTTTGAAATGGCGGATAAACTTGAACAGTTTATCGAGAAGAAAATGAACCGTTTTGAGCGTCATCTGAACGCAGAGGACAAAGTAGAGATCCGCATGTCGGTCATTAAGCCGCAGACGAATGCCAACAAAGAGGTGAAGGTTCGTATCGCCGGTATGTTTGCTGAGAAGACCGCGGACACCTTCGAGGAAGGTCTGGATGCTTGCCTTAATGCGTTGGAGGGACAGCTCGAGAAGAGAAAAAACGCATAACAGTATAACAAACATGGAATTATCAGAACAAGAAATCGTCCGTCGCCAAAGTCTGCAGACCATGCGCGATATGGGCATCAACCCCTACCCCGCTGACGAATATGAGGTGACAGGCCACTCGACGGACATCAAGGAGCATTTTGACGAATGGGATCAGAAGCCGGTGCGTATCGCCGGACGATTGATGTCGAAGCGTATCATGGGTAAAGCTTCGTTCATCGAGATCCAGGACTCCAAAGGACGTATTCAGGTCTATGTAAGTCGCGATGACATACAGGCGCCGGTAGTAGAGGGCGAGACACCCACCACGATCGATCAACAGATGTACAACGTCGTTTTCAAGAAACTGCTGGACATCGGTGACTTCATCGGTATCGAGGGTTTCGTCTTCCGCACCCAGATGGGTGAGATATCCGTTCACGCGAAGAAACTGACGGTGCTGGCCAAATCGCTCAAGCCGCTGCCTATCGTTAAATACAAAGACGGCGTGGCGTACGACGGATTCAATGATCCGGAGCAGCGCTATCGTCAGCGTTACGTTGATCTCGTCGTGAACGACGGCGTGAAGGATACCTTCCTCAAGCGTGCAGCTATCCTGCGCACCATGCGCCAAGTGTTCGACGAAGCCGGATATACGGAAGTGGAGACCCCTATCCTGCAGCAGATTGCCGGAGGTGCTTCGGCGCGCCCGTTCATCACCCATCATAACACCTTAGATGTAGACATGTACCTGCGTATCGCGACGGAGCTCTATCTGAAGCGACTCATCGTAGGTGGTTTTGAGGGCGTCTATGAGATCGGACGTAACTTCCGCAACGAAGGTATGGACCGCAACCATAACCCTGAGTTCACCTGCATGGAGCTCTACGTGCAATACAAGGATTATAACTGGATGATGGGCTTCACCGAGCAGTTGCTGGAGCGCATCGCAATTGCTGTGAACGGCTCTACCAAGGTGCAGATAGGTGACCATGAGGTCGATTTCAAGGCGCCGTACCGTCGTCTGCCGATCCTTGATGCTATCAAGGAGAAGACCGGTCTTGATCTGGCTTCCATGACCGAAGACGAGATCCGCGTAGAGGCCAAGAAACTGGGCGTCGAGGACACGGAGCATATGGGTAAAGGCAAACTGATCGATGAGATCTTCGGCGAGACCTGCGAGGGCACGTTCATCCAACCTACCTTCATCACCGACTACCCCGTCGAGATGAGTCCGCTGACGAAGATGCACCGCTCCAAACCCGGTCTGACCGAGCGTTTCGAGCTTATGGTGAACGGTAAGGAGTTGGCGAACGCTTATTCGGAGCTCAATGACCCGATTGACCAATACAACCGTTTCGTGGAGCAGATGAAGCTCGCCGACAAGGGTGACGACGAGGCCATGGTCATCGACCATGATTTCATGCGTGCCCTCGAATATGGCATGCCGCCTACTTCGGGTATCGGTATCGGTATCGACCGTCTGGCGATGTTCATGACCGGTCAGTCCACCATCCAGGAAGTACTCTTATTCCCCACCATGCGTCCGGAATAAATCATAAATCATAAATTTGCAATCATAATTATTTTCATGTATCGCAAAGTAGCTATATTGGGTTCGGGCAGTTGGGCTACCGCCTTGGCGAAGATCGTTATGATGAACCAAGGGGAGATCAACTGGTTCATCCGTCGCCAGGAGGTGATCGATGAGTTTATCTCCACCGGCAAGAACCCTTCTTATCTCGGTGCAGCAAGTTTCGATGTGAGCCGTATCCATTTCTCTTCGGATATCAACCAGACCGTAGCGCAGTCCGATGTGCTCATCCTCGCTATCCCTTCGCCGTACGTCAAGCAGACGCTGACGAAGATCCGTCGCGACATGACCCACAAAGTGGTCATCTCGGCCGTCAAGGGTATGATTCCCGATGAGAACGTCATCATCACCGACTATCTGCATAACCGCTTCGGTATCTCGTTTGACCAACTCGGCGTCATCGCCGGACCGTGTCACGCGGAAGAGATCGCGCTGGAGCGACTCAGTTACCTCACCATCGGATGCGAGAACAGGCAGAACGCCGAAGCGTGGTCCAAACTATTCCAGACGGAATATGTCCATACCACCGTTTCGAATGACGTCATCGGACTCGAGTACAGTTCGGTCCTCAAGAACATCTACGCCATCGCGGCGGGTATGTGCCAGGCGCTGCACTACGGTGATAACTTCCAGGCTGTCCTGCTCTCCAATGCCATCCAGGAGATCCAGCGTTTCGCCACCGCGGTCAGCAATGTGCCGCGCGACATCACTGCCTCGGGTTACCTGGGCGACGTGCTCGTCACCGGCTATTCTCAGTTCAGTCGAAACCGTCAGTTCGGCCAGATGCTCGGTCTCGGGTACTCCGTCAAGGCGGCACAGATGGAAATGGAGATGGTAGCCGAAGGCTATTATGGCACCAAAGCCATTCATATGGCCAACGAGCGCTTGCAGGTTTCCATCCCTATCGTGGACGCGATGTACGAGATTCTCTATAACCGCCAGAAGGCGAAACCAATTATCAAGTCTTTAACTACTAAATTACAATAACCATGCAAATCTGTTTGAAGAATGCTGCCTCGTTTGTGGACGCAGCTGCATTAAAGAAATTGGAAGCACAGACCGAAGCGGCTAACCTGCTGCTGGAGAACGGTCAGGGTGCCGGTAATGATTACATCGGATGGGTACATCTGCCCTCCTCGATCACCGATGCTTTCTTGGCGGAAGTACAGGCCTGCGCCGACGAACTGCGCAAACGCTGTGAGGTAGTGATCGTAGCCGGTATCGGAGGTTCTTACCTCGGTGCACGCGCTGTGAATGAGGCTTTGGCTTCGGCTTTTGATACCTTCGTAGCAAAAGATCGCAAGAACCCGTATGTAGTGTATGCAGGTAACAACATCGGTGAGGACTACCTGGCAGAGCTCATGGAGTTCCTCGCAGACAAGCAGTTCGGTATCATCAATATCTCCAAATCCGGTACAACGACCGAGACAGCGCTCGCATTCCGTCTGTTGAAGACCATGCTCGAGAAGCAAGTCGGCAAAGAGGAAGCGAAGCATCGTATCGTGGCGGTAACGGACAAAGCCAAAGGTGCACTCCGTTCGCTCTCTACTAAGGAAGGCTACAAGACCTTCGTTATCCCTGATAACGTAGGCGGCCGTTTCTCGGTGCTCACGCCGGTTGGTCTGCTGCCGATCGCAGTAGCAGGTGGAGACATCAAGGCGATGGTACGCGGTGCGCAGGATATGGAGAAAGCAACGGACGTCAAAGTGCCGTACGCTCAGAACCCGGCATGCCAATATGCAGCCATCCGTAACGCCCTCTATCGCAGCGGAAAGAAGATCGAGATCCTCGTTAACTTCAATCCCAAACTGCACTATTTCAGCGAGTGGTGGAAACAACTGTACGGCGAGTCTGAGGGTAAGGACCATAAGGGTATCTTCCCGGCATCGGTTGATTTCACCACCGACCTCCACTCCATGGGTCAGTGGATCCAGGACGGCGAGCGTACGATCTTCGAGACCGTGATCTCGATCGAGAAAGCCAACAAGAAAGTGCTCGTACCGATGGACGAAGAGAACCTCGACGGACTCAACTTCCTCGCCGGCAAGCGCGTGGATGAAGTGAACAAGATGGCAGAGCTCGGTACCCAACTGGCTCACGTCGATGGCGGTGTGCCCAATATCCACATCTCCTTCGAGAAGATCGACGAGTACAACATCGGTCAGTTCATTTATTTCTTCGAGCGCGGATGCGGTATCTCGGGTTATGTACTGGATGTTAATCCGTTCAACCAACCGGGTGTAGAAGCGTATAAGAAGAATATGTTCGCCCTGTTAGACAAACCGGGCTATGAAGCAGAGAGCAAGGCGATCAAAGCGCGTTTGAGCGAATAGCCTGAATGCCTACCAGGCGCTCACTCCGAGAACCGACAGGTTTCCAAAAGACGTAAATCGTATATTCGTTCTCGGTCTGCCAATAACTACCATCCACTTTCTGGGTGGTAGTTTTTTCTTTTAACTTTTTACTTTCGACTTTGGGCTTAAACACAAATCGGTAGTCGTAACCGCCTTGTTTCACCAGCGACGTCAGCCAGTAGCATTTAGCGTCTGCATCATACTCCATGCGGTTGCGAAGCGTCAACTCGCTTTGGAACATATCGCCGTCCACATACAGCGCGCCGTCGAAGAAAGGCTTCTCCATCGGCAACGTCCAGTGAACCCACATATACTCGGCTTCCGTATCCGAATCGGCGGTGCGCTCGGCGTTCACCACAAAACGGCCGTCGCTGTCGTACTCATGGATATACTGCCCTTTCGTCACCTCGCTCGGGAAAAGCAGCACGTGGTAGTCCCCCATCTCATGATAGACGCGGTCTATACCGTAACCGGCGTAGAAACAACTGAACGCATCGAAATGGTGATACTCGTTGCCGCCTTCAAAAATCAGGTCTTTGTTATTGATATAGCGCAGCCGGTTTGTCTCCACGAACGTCGGCCGGTCGATCATAACGGATTGCTGCAGGCTGTTGTTCTGTGTCACCACTACCCTCACCTCGTCCGGATTCCTCATATCCAGCGCCGCGGTGTTCACGTCGATATCCACCTGCTGATAGCGGCCGTTGAACTCGATATCCGTGTTGGCGCGTACGCGCGCATCAATCTTCACCAGCGGCTCCACCACACAGAAGGACACCTCCGCCACTTTGTTATCCGGATTACCGTCCTCGTAGATCGACAGCAGATACTGGCCACTCATCGTCAACCTCATATCTTCGTTCGGAAAATCAAACCAGTAATGCGTATATTCGCGGCTCGTGTTGATGGAGTGCTCATAATCCACGATATCGCGGGTCGTGAAACCCTTTAGGTACTCTCCGCTCACCACTCTGTCATTCATCATTCCATCATTACAACAATCCATCATTCTTACCATATAGGTATAGAAATGCACGTCATGACTCATCTCGTCGAACGAGATATGCAGCGTGTTCTCCGGGTCCGAACCGTCCACTACCCCCTTATCCAACACCAGCGCCATTCGCTCCACGCGCAGCGTGCGGATATTTTCTTTAAAGGAACACGCGTGCGTCTGCGCATGCGCGCCTATGGCGGAGGTGATAAGGAGTACTATGAACGCTATTTTTCTCATAACCGCTGGCAAAGGTACAAAAATTATACCATATACGCAAAAAAAATGCAAAAATATTTGCACAATTCAAAAAAAAGCAGTACCTTTGCACCCGCTTTTTAATAACAGGCTCACAATCTCGCCACTTTGGCTCAGTTGGTAGAGCAACGCATTCGTAATGCGTAGGTCCCCGGTTCGAGTCCGGGAAGTGGCTCAAGGGGAACGATTAGTTCCCCTTTGCTTTTTAATAACCGTAAATCGATAATCGTTAATCATCAATCATAGTATGAATCGAGACACAGAGATTTTTGACGTCATCCGCATGGAGCGCGAGCGTCAGACCAAAGGAATTGAGTTGATCGCGAGTGAGAATTTCGTGAGTGATCAAGTGATGGAAGCCATGGGCAGCGTGCTGACCAATAAGTACGCCGAGGGCTATCCCGGCCATCGTTACTACGGAGGCTGCGAGGTAGTGGATATCGCGGAGAATATCGCGCGCGATCGTCTTAAGATGCTCTATAACGCCGAGTACGTCAATGTGCAGCCGCACTCCGGCGCACAGGCGAACATGGCGGTCTTCATGGCGTGTCTCAAAGCCGGCGATACCTTCATGGGACTCAACCTCAGCCATGGTGGTCACCTCAGCCACGGTTCTGCCGTGAACTTCAGCGGTCTCATGTTCAATGCCATCGGCTATGACCTCGATGAAGCAACCGGTCGCGTCAACTACGACGACCTGGAGATGAAGGCCCGCACCCAAAAGCCGAAACTCATCATCGCCGGTGCTTCGGCCTACAGCCGTGAGTGGGATTATGCCCGTATCCGTCGCGTGGCCGACGAGATAGGCGCGATCTTCATGGTCGATATGGCGCACCCTGCCGGACTGATCGCTGCCGGACTGCTGGAGAACCCGCTTAAGTACGCGCATATCGTCACCAGCACCACCCATAAGACCCTCCGCGGTCCGCGTGGAGGCGTCATCCTCATGGGCAAGGACTTCGATAATCCTTGGGGTAAGACCACGCCGAAGGGTGAGATCAAGAAGATGAGTGCCCTACTCGATTCTGCGGTCTTCCCGGGTACACAAGGCGGTCCGCTCGAGCATGTCATCGCAGCCAAAGCAGTGGCCTTCGGCGAAGCACTCACCGAGGACTTCAAGACCTATCAGAAGCAAGTGAAACTTAATGCTGCCGTCATGGCGCAGGCGTTCATCGATAAGGGATATAAAGTGATCAGCGGTGGTACGGATAACCACTCCATGCTCATCGACCTCCGCACCAAATTCCCGGATTTGACGGGTAAGGTAGCCGAGCAGGCCCTCGTCAGCGCCGATATCACCACCAATAAGAACATGGTGCCGTTCGACAGCCGCTCTGCATTCCAGACCTCCGGTCTGCGCTTCGGTACACCGGCGATCACTACCCGCGGCCTGAAGGAGAACCAGATGGGTTGGATCGTAGAACTGATTGATAAGGTGCTGCAAGATCCGACGAGCGAAGCCACGATCGCTTCCGTACGCGAAGAAGTGAATAAGACCATGAAGCAATACCCGCTCTTTGCTTGGTAATGCTTCAGGCGTACGTTCAAAGAAAATCCCCGGCGAAAACCGGGGATTCTTTTTATAGTTTCGTTTCCTTTCGGAAGGCATTCGGCGAGAGGCCTGTATGCTTTTTCGTGTACTGGCAGAAGAAGCTCGCATTCGGGAACTCCATCTCTTTCGCAATCTCATGAATCGGTTTTGTGGTATTGCGAAGGAGGTATTTCAACTCCGTCACCGTATATTCGGCTATCCATTGGCTCGCAGATTTACCGCTGCGGTCCTTGCATATCTCCGACAGATACTTCGGCGTGATATCCATTTTTTTCGCGAACCACTGTACCTCGCGCTCGTGCGGATACTGCTGCAGCAGACGCATGAATTCCTGGAACGTATAGTCGCTCTGGTTAACCGACATACGAAGCAGATCATCGGGTTTGATCACCGATAGTTTATCCAGATAGTTGAGCAACTCCATCGTCGCGCCTTTTGCCAACAGCTTCATGATCTGCAACCGGTAATCCGTCGCTGGAGCTTCCAGATTGAGAATCAACATATTGAAATAGGCCTTGAAAAAGTCCTTGCTCGGTTCACTGAGCCGGAATACCGGATGGTTACGGATATACTCTTGCTTCACATACCAGTTCGGCTCCATACGCATATGATCGAACATGATCTGCTCGAAAATCTTGGCATCCACCGTGATTTGCATGAATTCATAATCATCCGATACATTGTATGGACCTACCTGAAAATCATGGGTAGGAATACGCACGAACAGGTCATCCTTCTCGATGCGCACCATCTTTCCATACATGTCGACTTCTATCCATCCTCCCAAACACAGAATGGCGGTCATGCCGGTCTGAGAACGAGTGTTTCTGCATAGACGGAATCCCTCTATGTCAGTAGTCAAAAAAACAAACTGGTTTGATAACGTCATGGTATTTAGCTTTTAGTAGATTGAATGATCAAATTCACTTTTGCGGCGCAAAATTAGTAAAAAATATTGAAATACGCAAATTTTTAGTGCTTTTTTTTGCAAATTTAAATATTTTGTACTACCTTTGCACCAAATTTCAATAGCAATTATGAAAAAAATCATCTTTTATGCGCTGTGCGCAGCAGTACTCGCCGGATGTAATCTGGACAACCGGTTTTTGACCTCTACCTCGGGGTCTATCTATGAGTGTCTCGTCATCTGCGAGGATAATGTGAAGGAGGAGGTGAAGGACACCCTGGGGGCGTATATGTACGGCCTGCCGCAGTCCGAGCATACCTTGACCGTCTCGTCCGTCAAGCCCGACCTGTTCAAGGACCATCTGAAAGCCGGACGTAATATCCTGCAGATCGACATCAATCCGAATGCCTACACGCGCGTCAAAGCCGCTACTTCTTTGGATGTATGGGCGAAGCCACAGGCTTATATGCGTATCAATGCGCCCAGCACACCTGCTTTCCTCGAGTACTGGCGCCAGCATGGTGCCGAGATTCGCGAGTGGTTCGTGCGTGAGGAGCTCGCGCGCCAACTCAACCTCTATAAAGGCAGCAAGAACGAACAGGCCGTCGCCGCACTCAAGCGCAGCAAATATAAGATGTTTATTCCAGAGGAATACCTGCTTATCAAAGACTCTACCCTCGTCCTCAACAAACGCAAAGTGAATGTCGTTTGGTGCTGCGATAACAAAGGCCCGATGCGCAAGGATATCATGGTCTATACCTATCCTTATACCGCCCAGAGCCAGTTCTCCAATGACTCCATCATCGCCATGCGAGACCGCGTGGTGAAGGAACTGGTCAGCGCGCAGGTAGAAGGCAGTTATATGGCTACGGAGGTGAAGTTCGAGCCGCCTGTATCCCGTTCCGTCACCGCGTTACGTGACACCGTCGGCGGCTTCTATGGCATCGAGACAAGAGGACTGTGGAAAATCAAAGACGGCGAAGCCATGGGAGGTCCGTTTGTCAGCCTCACCCGTCTCGACCAGGTGAACGGACTTGTGGTGCATGCCGAAGCGTTCATCCATGCGCCGAACCAGAAGAAGCGTAATACGCTGCGTAAGATGGAGGCGATCCTCTATTCGCTCAGGATGCCGAATGAGAAATAAGGTGCTTCCAGCGGTTCAGACCGTATATACAGTTAGCGCACCAGAACACATACTGCGCCGCCATGCAGTAGTCCCCTACCCGCAGCCATAGCACCACATTCAGCACATCTACGGCCAGCCATATATACCAGTGCTCCCGATAGACAAGAATCATCAGTACCTGCGCCACCAGTGCAGGTACTGTCGTATAGGCATCTAAGTACGGCTGAGGATTACTTGTCCATGCGCCCATGCCGCATCCCGCTAAACCCGATACCACCACCGTAGCCGCTATGATCGCCAGCAGCACCGGCTGACGAAGCGCACGGGTCTGCACCTCGCGGCTGTCGGCATGCAGACGGCGCTTCCATACATAAACGCCGTACACCATCGTGATGAGGTAGAAACTGTTCAGAGCGATCTGGCCGTACAACTGCTGCGTGATGAGCAGATACATATACGTGCCTACCTGACCGAAGCCGAACAAGTACGTCAGTATATTGCCTTGCGACGCCAGACATACCGAGCATATACCCAGCAGGCCGGATAGCAGGCTGATTGGAGTAAGCGAACCGGGATGAAGATGATTCGTGATGAAGTACGTGATGACCTGAATCAGCAGACCTACCGCCAGAAAAACAATATCATTTCTTCGTGCTGCCAACTTTGATCAGTTCTTTGGGTTTGGATTGCGTCTGCTCGATCGCCGTATAATCCCATTCTTCCTCGAAATCCCAATTGGACTTCGTCTGTATCTTCTCCGGGAAGTAATAGATCGGCTCCGGCTGACGTTTAAGCGACCAGTTACCCGTCGTCCATTGTTGGTCGTGGTTCCGGTCGATATACAGGCGCAGGTAATAGCCGTCGGGCTTCAGGTATTCGAATAACGCCCCTTCCTCGCTTGCCGGCAGTTCGCGCAGCACTTCATCTTTGTTGTTCATCAGCTGTATACGCGCCTGCGGGTCATACGGCATTATCTTCACGCGCAGCGTCGAGTAGTCCGTCAGTGCCTTCACTGTCAACCCGTAGTTGGCCGCTATATGCGTGATGCCATATACGTCGTGCAGCGCACCGCTGTCTAACAGCAGCTCGTAGTTCCCTTCCGGCTGAAGCTCCGCCAGAAACTGGATCGCCATCGGCATCGTGTCATACGGCACCATCGTGTACGGCAGCGCGATGCGGTTCGTGTCGCGTTTCTCGTATAGACGGATAGCCGTGTCGGCTATAGAGGCCAGCGGCGTCGTGCAGCGCAGCGTCAGCGTGTCGTATATGTCGAATCCCTTGCGGGCGTTGCAACTCAGTGTCAACCGCCTGTTGCGAGCCGCGCGTTCTTTCGCCTCCTGCGCTTTCGCCGTCAGACGCGGAGCACGCCATATGGCGCGGATCGTATCCGTACTCCATACTAAGTTATATAGCGAGTCCGTCATCCGATAGCGTACCTCGAAGAACAGCGAGTCCTGCTTGATCGACATACTGTCCGTCAACCATATCGACACCGTGTCGCGCTGCGCGGAGTACGCCACGTGGTAGTGCAGACTGTCGCTCAGTGGGCGGATCTGCGGCAGGCTGTCCGGCGTCGCGGAGAAAGAGAACTGGATACGGTGTTGCTCCTCTCGTTTGGCACGCTGGAAATAGAGCTTCTTCTGCGCTTCTTTGAACAAGAACAACTTATGCTGTACCTCCGGCACCTGCGGCGCGATGGAGTCGCTCGCTGTCGAATCCATGGCTACCGGCGCAGCGGCCTCCACCGTGATCACCGTGTCCATGAATGCCATCGCTTCGCCGATCGTCAACCGGTAGTCGCGACTCATGTCCTCTACCGCGTACAGCCGATACCGGCCCTGGTGGATGTTCTTGATGCGGAACATACCGGCGGAGTCCGTCTTCGCGATACGCAGGAACGGCAGACGCTCGAACGCGCTGTCCGCCATGTTCGCGTAGATACCTACCGTGATACCGTGCATCGGATTTAGCGTCAGCGCATCGTATATATATCCGCTCGTCTCCAGCGTGTCTATCTCGTCGCCCGTAGCGAAGTAATAGGAGAATCCGCGCAACGGCACTTTCTCTCGGTAGTCGCATATAGCCGCGCCGAAATCGATCGTGTAGGTCGTATTGGGATAGAGCGTGTCCTGGAATTGGATCGTCACTTTCTTGCCGCGCGCCTTCACCTCCGGCGGGTTCTGCTGCGGAGGGGACATCAATAGGTTCGCGCCGAGGTTATCCAACTGGATATACTCGTCAAACGTGATCTCTATCTTCTTCGCGCTGAAGTTCAGCGTCCCCTGCGCCGGCTCGCACTGACGCACCACCGGAGGAATCGTATCCTTCGGCCCGCCCTGCGGCCCGGCACCCCTGTTCGCGCACGACGCCAACAACAGCACCAGCAACCCTATTCCCAGTATTTTTTTCATTCCGCCTGCAAAGGTACTACAAAAATTGCATATATGCAAATAAAAAATGATTTACAAAAAAATATATTATATATAAGTATATAATATAGTAAATGGTGGTGAAAAATACGGAGGAAATGAATTATCCTATGGTTATCCTATGGTGATCTTATGGTAATCCTATGGTTAGAGTACGGTTAGGGTATTGTTAGGTTACGGTTAGGCTATACTGATAGTTCGAATATCATTCGTGTATCGTTCGTGTATCATTCGTGTATCATTCGTGTTTGGAAGCAGAAACATAGGGGAAGGGTTACACTGCCTATGCCCGAGCCACAAACACTAAACAACAGAAAAAATAAAAAAAGCACGCGCGCGCTTGCATATGTGGAAAAAATGTTGTACCTTTGCAGCCGATTTGGAAATATAGTATGATTACGTTCATCAAAAATCTCTATGCGCGGTTCAGAAATCTCATTCTGTACGGCATTATCGGCGGGTTCTGTGCCGCCCTGGATTACGCTGTTTCAACAGGCCTATACTACAGCCATATCTTACCGGATATCACTATTTTCGGCTATCTGTTTCATGACTCGCAACTCGCGCTTGCAATAGGTATTCATGTCGGAATATTCACGTCCTTCTTCCTCAATCGAGCCTATAATTTCAAGGTGAAGAACAAGACGGCTGTCCGTTTTCTGTCGTTCTATGCCGTAGGTCTGTTCGGCTGGTTTATCTCCGCCGTGATGTTGCATTACATGGTCGTTTTGGGCGGTATGCAATATTGGGTCTTCAAGCTCATTGCTACGGTAGTGGTAGCGTTGATACAGTTTATTTTGAATAAGTTCATAACATTTTATACTCACAAGAGATGAAAGATACAATCTATTTTGTAATGCCGGCTTATAACGAGGCGGCCAACATCGAAGAAGTGATTCAACAATGGCATCCTGTCTGCGAGAAGATCAACGCCGACGGCCATGTGGCTAAGTTGGTCATTGCCAATGACGGTAGTAAGGATAACACCTTCGCTATCATGCAGGAGTTGCAACCGAAATACAAGTATTTCGAGCCGATCGACAAGCCCAACTCGGGTCACGGCGGCACGGTGCTTTTCCTCTATCGCTATGCGATTGACCACGGAGCCAACTATGTGTTCCAGACCGATAGTGATGGTCAGACGCTGCCGGAGGAGTTCTGGCAGATGTGGGACAACCGCGAGAAATATGACTTCCAGATCGGAACCCGCGGTGGCCGTCAGGATGGCGCGAGCCGTGTGTTTGTGACGAAGACATTGCGGTTTGTGGTATGGCTGATGTTCCATTGCTGGGTAAAGGACGCTAACACGCCGTTCCGTCTGCTCAAGATCGAGAAACTCAAACCGGTACTGGAGATCATCCCGAAGGACTATAACCTGGCGAACGTAGCTGTCAGCGCGATTGCTGTTCGCTGGAAATACAATATCGGATGGTATCCCATCACGTTCCGTCCCCGCCAAGGCGGTGTCAACTCGATCAACATGAAGCGTATCTTCAAGATCGGCGTTAAAGCGCTCGGCGATTTCTTCACGATCAATAAAGGTATCCGCAGGAAGAAGGTTTAAAGTTTAAGGTTTAGAGGTGAAAGGACTGACTGACAAAGCGTCTTGGTGGCTGCTGGGTATCCTGGCAGTCGTGCTGCAGCTTCCCCACTCGATGGCGTTGTGGGGCAACGGCAACTATCCTACCGACATATGCGTCTATATGCGCTGTGCCGGTTGGATTCAAGACGGTTTGATCATGTACCGCGATATGTTTGACCACAAGGGACCGTTGGTGTACCTGATCTATTGGTTTTTTTCTTTCGCGGGCGTGTACGGCGTGTGGCTGCTCGATGTGGCGATTCTCTACGTCGTTCTCATCCTCATCTACCGCATGGCGCGGTTGTATGAAGACGAGAAAGAGTCGATGCTCATCGCGCTTATCATGGGCTGCTACTGGCAGGCGCCGTTCATCGATGAAGGCAGTCCCGAATGGCTGGCGTTGCCGGGTTGTATGTACAGCATGTACGTCGGCATCAAGCATTACCGGGACAAAGAATACTGCTCTACGCTCGAGATCATCCTTTTCGCTGCGTCGGTAGCCGTCTGTCTCTGTACCAAGCCGAACATATCGGCCGTTCTCATCCCCATCGCACTCTATTTCACGATCCACCTGCTCCGTCATTGGAACTGGCGGGTTTTCTTGCGTTATACGGCAGGCGTCGTCGTCGGTTTGGCGGTGATAGCCGTGCCAATCACGTTGTGGCTCATGTCGCAGCAGAACACGCAGGAACTGATGGAAGCCTATATCCGGTTTAACTTCGTCGCATACAGTCCTACCCTGTTGCGTCGTCTGTTGGGATTCTTCTACATGACGGCGATATGCTTGCCGGGCATCTACTGCTTCGTGCTGATCACCAAATACGGTCATACACGGACTTGGCGCTATGCTTTCCTCTGCTGTCTGTGCCTCTGCTCGCTCATCCCGACGGCGTATATCAAGAACGGCTATCCGCATTATCTCATCCCCTGCATCCCGATGTACGCCCTGCTGTTCATCTTAGCGTGGCCGTACATCAAAGCGCGGAGGAAATTATATCTGTTCACGGTATGGTTCATGATTTTTGTGGGTGTGGCGTTCATGGGTATCCGCTCGTATCTGCGTCTGATGCCCTTCGAGCACAAGCACACCGAGCAGGCGGCGATGTACATCAACCATCATATCAGCAAGGATGACCATGTAGCCATTGTCGAGCCCGAAGATCGTACGAAGTGGAATGCATTAAACCCTAACTACTCCTTCGCATATCGCTTATGGCTGCAGATAGATGCCAAACCGGCGAGTTCGCTCTTCTACCTGCCGCCTTCGATTTCCAAGGAACAGCGGGAACAGGCATGGGAACAGATGCATGAACGAATGCCGAAATATGTGATCTGCACCCAGGAACACGACTCGATCTTCACTAGTTGGGGCTACACTCCCGAAGTACGAAATATTTACAAAGAATACTCAATACTCGTTCGACCATGATTCAGTACGACTATCTCATAGTTGGCTCCGGCCTTTTTGGAGCTACCTTCGCCTACAAGGCTAAACAGGCAGGCAAACGTTGCCTCGTGATTGACCAACGTCCGCAACTGGGCGGCAATGTCTATTGCGCCGACCAGGCCGGCATCCACGTACATACTTACGGCGCTCATATCTTCCATACTGCCAACAAAGAGGTGTGGGATTTTGTGAACGCCCTTGTGCCGTTTAACCGCTATACCAACTGTCCTGTAGCGAACTACAAAGGCGAGTTGTACAACCTGCCGTTTAACATGAATACGTTCTACCAAATGTGGGGTGTTCATACGCCGGAAGAGGCGCAAGCGAAAATCAAAAATCAACAATCTGAAATCAAAAATCAACTTAACAGCCGTGAACCGGCGAACCTGGAGGAACAGGCGCTGATGCTCGTCGGACGAGATATATACGAGAAACTGATCAAATCGTACACCGAGAAGCAATGGGGACGGCCGTGCACCGAACTGCCGGCATTCATCATCCGTCGTCTGCCCCTGCGGTTTATCTTCGATAACAACTATTTCAACGATCCGTACCAGGGTATTCCTATCGGCGGCTATAACGTGCTGATAGAGAAACTGCTGGAGGGTATCGAGACCCGCGTGAACTGCGACTTTTTCGCGCACCGCGAGGAGTTGGAGTCCATCGCAGAGAAAATTATCTACACCGGTCCTATCGATGCGTTCTACGGTTATCGTTTCGGTCAACTGCAGTACCGCACGGTGCGTTTTGAGACCGAGGTGCTGGACACGCCGAACTACCAAGGTAATGCTGTCATCAACTACACCGATCGCGAGACACCGTACACCCGAATCATCGAGCATAAACATTTTGAGTCCTTCGGTCAGGCGGTGTATGACAATCCCAAGACCGTCATCAGCCGCGAGTACAGCACCGAGTGGACACCGGGGATGGAACCCTACTACCCCGTGAACGACGAACGGAATGCTGCCCTGTACGCGCAATACAAGAGTTTAGCGGACCAGGAGCAGAAAGTGCGCTTCGGCGGACGTCTGGCGGAATATAAATACTATGACATGGCGCCTACTATCGAGCAAGCCCTCAAACTGGCGCAAAGCGAATTTTAACGAATGAAGAATATACGTAATTTCTGCATCATCGCCCATATAGACCACGGTAAGAGCACCCTGGCCGATCGCATGCTAGAGATCACCGGCACCGTTGATGTGCGCCAGATGGAGAACCAAGTGCTCGACGACATGGAGCTGGAGAAAGAGCGCGGCATCACGATCAAGAGCCACGCTATCCAGATGGCTCATAAGGGTTATACCCTTAACCTGATAGACACTCCGGGGCACGTGGACTTCAGTTATGAGGTCTCGCGCTCTATCGCCGCCTGTGAAGGCGCCGTGCTCGTCGTCGATGCGACGCAAGGCGTGCAGGCACAGACGATATCGAACCTCTATATGGCGATCGAGCATGATCTGGAGATCATTCCGGTGCTCAATAAATGCGACATGGAGAACGCCATGCCCGAGCGCGTGGAGGACGAGATAGTGGACCTGTTGGGTTGCAAGCGCGAGGAGATACTCCGCTGCTCCGCCAAGACCGGTGAAGGAGTTCCCGAGATACTCGATGCTATCATCGAGCGCATCCCTGCACCCGTAGGCGACCCGAACGCACCGCTGCAGTGTCTTGTGTTCGACTCGGTGTTCAACTCCTTCCGAGGTATCATCGCCTATTTCAAGGTGGTGAACGGCACGATGCACACCGGCGACCTGGTGCGTTTCGTCAACACCGGCAAAGAATACGACGCCGACGAGATAGGTATCCTCAAGCTGGACATGAGTCCTCGCAAAGAGATCAGCGCCGGCAATGTAGGTTATATCATCTCGGGTATCAAGACGAGTACGGAAGTGAAAGTGGGCGATACGATTACCCATGTGGCTCGTCCGTGCGAGAAAGCGATTGATGGTTTCGAAGAAGCCAAGCCGATGGTGTTCGCCGGTGTCTATCCGATCGAGAGTGAGGATTATGAAGACCTGCGTGCGAGCCTGGAGAAACTGCAACTGAACGATGCGAGTCTGACCTTCCAACCCGAGTCGTCTATGGCTTTGGGCTTCGGTTTCCGCTGCGGATTCCTCGGCCTCTTGCACATGGAGATCATCCAGGAGCGTCTGGACCGCGAGTTCGACATGGATGTGATCACCACTGTCCCGAACGTCTCTTATAATGTCTATACCAAAGATGGCGGCATGGTGGAGGTACATAACCCGGCAGGCATGCCGGACCTGACGGAGATAGATCGTATTGAGGAACCGTATATCCGTGCGTCGGTCATCACTACCGCTGACTACATCGGTCCGATCATGACCCTCTGTCTGGGCAAACGTGGTGAACTCGTCAAGCAGGAATATATCTCCGGCAACCGAATGGAGCTGCTCTTCGACATGCCCTTAGGCGAGATCGTGATTGACTTCTACGACAAGTTGAAGAGTATCTCCAAAGGCTATGCCTCTTTCGATTGGCACATGAACGGATTCCGTCCGTCTAATCTCGTCAAACTGGATATCCTCTTGAACGGCGAACAGGTCGATGCGCTCTCTACCCTCACCCACCGCGACAATGCCGTCGATTTCGGTCGCCGCATGTGCGAGAAACTCAAAGAGTTGCTTCCTCGTCAACAATTTGATATTGCGATACAGGCCGCTATCGGTGCGAAGATCATCGCACGAGAAACGGTTAAGCAGGTTCGCAAGGATGTGTTGGCTAAGTGCTACGGCGGTGACGTGAGCCGTAAACGCAAACTGCTCGAGAAGCAGAAACGCGGTAAGAAACGTATGAAACAGATCGGCAACGTCGAAGTGCCCCAGAAAGCCTTCCTCGCCGTCCTCAAACTGGATTAAGCATGTTTTTGTAGCATCTATCCCCCGCGCATCCGATGCCAGCGACCTACGTCGTCCGTTATGCCGGATGTCATCCGGCTTTGTATGTTTATTCCACGGCATTGTATGCCGTTTATCCCTTTCGGCATTAAACGCACCTCTGTATGAGGCGCGTAAGATTATTTATTCCCTTTTGCCCTATTATGCGTCTGACAAAGCATTTGGCAGTTGGCGATGTCTGTTGCGCCGCCTTTGGACCACGCGGTCACATGGTCTGCATCCATCTCTGTTAGTTTCCAGATACGGGCATGGTTCGCGTCATGGCCGATGGCACATAGCGGACAATTGGAAACTTCTTTTTGTCTGGCTTCCTCCGTCTGACGCGCATAAACGCTTTTCTTGGTCGGCTCGTCAAAACAACGTACCTCCAACAGTTTGGTATCTTTGCAACCGCCGAGGATATATTCGTAAATTCCTTTCTTATTCTTTACATAGTAATCTTCGTAGAGTTCACGCTGTTTGGCGGCCACTTGCGCCGGATCGTAGGGATTCTTATGATATTTCTCATACAGTTCGCCCCACGGCAAACCGCACATCTCTTTCTCTATATTGGTGAACACTCCGCTTGCCCAATCGATGACACTATTGAAATAGGTCTCCATTTCGCTAATCGTTTCATCGTTGCGGTGGAGCGACATATAAGCACTTATATTGCCTTTGCTGACCCATTCCAAGGCGGTATGCAGGTACGCTTGGCGTTTCACGTTTCCGCGTAGAAAAGCTGCCCACTTGTTGATATTGGCATTTTGAGAATTGGAGAACACTTCTTTGGCTTTTGTTACAAACGGTCCGCAATAGACCGCATTCAATATCTCCTGTTCCTCCAGAGGAAGTCCCACAATGTTTATGGTCTTGAACCACTCTTTGATTTCGCTTTCCGTTCCTTCGCACTCATAGACCAGCAGCTCTGTTTGGAGAATCTTCTTTTTGAGATCTTCCGCCATATAATCGAAATACTGCTCCATGCCGTTGATACGGATAGCGAACTTGCGTGTGAGGAAACGTCCCAAAGAGGTGATTCGCTGCTGTCCGTCCAGTACCTCCAAATGGTTGTCGTCCACTCGGTTAAAGTACAGCAAGCCAATCGGATAGCCCTTTAGCACGGACTCAATAACCGCAATTTCTCGTGCACCGTTTTGCTCGGCGTACAGATAATTACGCTGATACTCCGGCTGAATGGTCAGTTTGCCCGAAAGTCCAAACAAACCTTTTCCTTCTGCCTCATTGTAAGTAAACCCTTTGCAGATTTCCTCAACGGTATATATTTTACGTTCTGCTTTCATAGTATTTATTGTTTTTTGCGAATTAGTATTCTGTTATACAACCATTTACCATTCATATATGGAGCTTCATTAGGGATTCCTTTGGGAACTTTCCCATGTGAAGCCATAAAACCGACTAACTCAAATTGTTCTGGGCAATACTTATCAAGGAATGAAATTGGCACTCCCATTACTCCTTCATAATCAATGGGTATAACTTCTGTAAAAGGAACTTCGATGGCATCATAATTATCATAGTATTGATATTCTGTTTGACCTTTTAACTTTTTGTTGAACTTTAGATTATCTGCCATACTCATAAGTTGTAGTGGCTTATGACGCATTCCATGGTCTATATTTGTAAACCAACGTGAATGAGCAGCTTCATAAAGAGGGCTATTCGTACTTTCTTGATAGAACCAACGAACATCTGTTGTGCCGAGCCACAATTTGTTATCTTTTATAAGAGGGAAAACTTCTTTGTACGTAATAGCGTTCATATTTCCTATTACAAGGCATTGTTTCCCTCCTTCCATAATCCATGCAAGGAATTCACGAAATAGGCTAAACGGCGGATTGGTGATTATTATATCTGCTTCGTCACGCAGAGCGGTTACTTCTGCACTCCGAAAATCGCCGTCACCCTCCAAATAACTCCACTGCAAATCGTCAATATCAATGCGACCGTTTGCGTTGGTATCATGCGTAAGCGTGAAGATTTTGCCTTTAATACGGCTTTTCTCTACGTTGTACAACGGATTTTCCGTTTCAAAGAGCGTTGGTTGCCAATCCGTCTTGTACTTCTTGCTTTCGATGGCATAAGACGTAGAAATGAGTTTCTTCAGACCGAAGAACTCAAAGTTTTGTGCAAAGAACTTTGTGAAATTGCTCCATTCCGGATCGTCGCAAGGCAGCAGAATCGTCTTGCCCCGAAAGACATCGGGGTTGTATTCAATATACGCGTTTACTTCTTTTTGTATGTCCGCATACTGAGTATAGAACTCATCATTCTTCGCATTCTTAGCGGCTCCTAAATTTGCGTTTTTTGCCATGGATTGATAGTTTGAGGCTATTCATCCACATGGCAGAAAAGAAAAGTGAGTATATCTACTCGCGTTCACGGGAGGTCCGGAAAGAAAACCCGCACTCAATCATAGATATACCCACACAGAACAATCTGTGCTTATGATTGAGTTTGGGAAGTTCCTTCACTTCCGTGAACATGGCTTTTCTAATTCTGTTAAGAAATTAGTTTTCCGGACCTTTTTCTCGAACGCGAATAATAGCCAATTTGTTATTATGTTATTTTATCGCGCAACGCTTTGCGCTCTTTATTTCAATATTTTATGTCACCGCTTTTTTACCCTGTCGGTGAGGTCAGACCTGATTCTGTTTTATGCTTTCAATATACGTTTGCTTTCTACGTTTTCTAACACGGTCATTTGTTGGATAGCTATCTGGTTGAGTTTCTGGAGGCGTTCTCCTTGTGGCAGACCTTCGTTGATGAATACTGCATTCAGGTTCTCCATATTACTCAGACAAATCAACTGGTTAATCGTCGCGTAGTCGCGTATATTACCTTTATCCTCCGGGTGTGCGTCGCGCCATTCTTTAGCCGTAATACCAAATAATGCTACATTGAGCACATCTGCTTCGTTGGCATAGATGAGCGAACGATGGTATTGGTCAATCTCCTGCGGAATAAGGTGCTCTTTTATCGCGTCTGTATGGATATGATAATTAATCTTTGCCAACTCGCGCTTTGCCGACCAGCCGAGAGCTTTTTGTTCTTCCTCTTTGAGGCGTTGGAATTCCTTAATCAAATAGAGTTCAAACTCAACAGATACCCAACTGGCAAATTTAAAAGCTATATCGCGCTGCGCGAACGTGCCGCCATAACGACCCGATTTAGCAATAAGTCCTACCGCATTAGTCGCTTCTATCCAACGGCTGGGAGACAGAGTAAAAGCATTCAATCCGGCCTGACTTCTAAACCCCTCGAATTCGAGGGGGTTAAAATTAGGATTGTTTAAAGCCTCCCAAATACCAAGATATTCAATAGTGTTTCTATTGCGCATCCAGTTGCCCACAACGGCATTGGGATCTTCCGTATTCTTCTGTCTTGCAATATCCGTAATACAAATATAGTCCCATCCGCTCTGCGAAAACGAACGGATA
>JAFXYK010000008.1 GCA_017541805.1 Paludibacteraceae bacterium | reverse complement strand
TGCAAATATGCGACAAAAATGCTCAAATATTTGCGTATGTCAAAAAAAAATTGTAATTTTGCGGCGCAAAATTGTGAGAAATGAAACTATCAGAGATAAGAAAGGTTATAGGTGATCGGCTGCAGGTGACGAGCGAGGAAGATATAGATATCCGTTACTTGCTGACGGATAGCCGGCAGTTGAAGGATTCAGGATTCAGTAGTCAGAATACAGCATACCTGTTTTTCGCTATCAAGACGGCGAAGAACGACGGGGCACGGTATATCCCGGAGTTGGAAGCGAAGGGCGTGAAGGCGTTTGTGACGCGTGATGCGTTAGGTGCGTTGCAGGATCTGGCGGCGTACGTGCGGCAGCAGTTCAGCGGCACAGTGATCGGTATCACGGGTTCGAACGGCAAGACGGTTGTCAAAGAATGGCTGTACCAGTTGCTGAAGGACGATTATGAAGTGATTCGTTCACCGCGGTCGTATAACTCGCAGATAGGAGTGCCGCTTAGCGTTTGGCAGTTGACGGGTTACGGGTTACAGGTTACGGGTGACAGGAAGCCGCAGATAGCGATTTTTGAGGCGGGGATCAGTCAACCCGGGGAGATGGAGAAGTTGGAGCGGATCATCCGTCCGACGATAGGCGTGATCACGTATATCGGTCACGAGCACGATGAGAACTTCGCCTCGCTGGAGCAGAAACGGGAAGAGAAGATGAAGCTCTTTGCGCACGCAGAGACGGTGATAGAAGACCCGACGCACCAGAACGTGCGTACCTGTGCCGCGGTGATGCGTGCGTTAGGGTATGACGAGGAGACGATAGCCAGTCGTATCCTGCAGCAGACGCATGAGACGGTGCTTAAGGTGAACCTGTCGGCGCTGGTGGAGAACGTGCGTTATTTCCGATCGAAATTGAAACCGGAGACGAAGTTGACCTGTATGGTGAAGGCTTTTGCGTACGGCGCCGGAAGTATTGAGGTAAGCAAAGCGCTGCAGAGCAGCGGGTTGGTGGATTACCTGGCGGTAGCCGTAGCAGACGAAGGCGTTGAGCTGCGTCGCGCGGGCATCACGCTGCCGATCATCATCATGGATCCGGAAGTAGCTGCGATGGACTTGATCTTAGAGAACAACCTGGAGCCGAACGTCTATAGCCATCAGTCGCTCAAGACCGTGGTAGCCGCTGCGGAAGCCAAGGGCTTGGAGAACGTACCGATACATATCAAGATAGACAGCGGCATGCACCGTCTGGGTTTCTACCGCGAAGACATACCCTGGCTCATCGAAAAGCTGCAGCACACGAAGGCGGTGCGCGTAGCATCGGTGTTCTCGCACTTAGCCGGTTCGGACGAAGCGCAGTTCGATGCGTTCACGCTCGATCAGATTCATTATTTCGACGCGTGTGCGGAGGAGCTGATTAAAGGAGTCAGGAGTCAGGATTCAGGATTCAGGATCTTGAAGCATATATGCAACAGCGCCGGCATCGAGCGGTTCTCGGAATACCAGTTCGACATGTGCCGTCTGGGAATCGGTATGTACGGGTTCTCTTTCGCAGGCGCGAAACTGCGTAATGTATGTTCGCTGGAGACGACGATCCTGTCGGTCAAGACGGTGAAGGCCGGTGAGACGATCGGCTACGGTCGTCATACGAGACTGGCAGAGGACCGCGTGATAGCCGTCATCCCGATCGGCTATGCGGATGGTTTTGACCGTCGATTCTCGAACTACGGGGGCGAAGTGTGGGTGCGCGGTAAACGCTGTCCGGTGGTCGGTAATGTATGCATGGACCAGGCGATGATCGATGTGACCGGAGCCGACGCCCGTCCGGGTGATATAGCCGAGGTGTTCGGCGAACACATGCCGTTAGAAGAACTCGCCGATAAACTCGGCACGATAACATACGAAATATTAACATCCGTTTCCCGCCGTGTCCAACGTGTCTATTTCTACGAATAAGTTAACGATCGGCTACCGGACAGTGTCCGGAGACGGATATGTTGTACAGAGGGATCTGTCTTTCTCGCTGATGTCCGGCGAGATGGTGTGTATGCTGGGTCCGAACGGTTGCGGCAAATCGACGCTGCTGCGTACGCTGGCGGGATTGCAGCCGGCGCTTTCTGGAGAATACAGGATTCAGGATTCAGGATTCAGGATTCAAGACGCGAAGAGTGTGGCGCTGGTGTTGACGGAGCGGTTGTCGATGGAGCACACGACGGTACATGATGTGGTGGCGATGGGTCGCTATCCGTACACGTCGTTCTTAGGCGGCCTCACGGCCGAAGACGAAGCGATCATCGAGGAGGCGTTGCGTTCGGTGGGATTCGAAAAGAACACAGCGCACAGAACACAGAATACAGACGTGGCGAAGACGTTCTTCAACGCTCATTCGGACGGCGAGAAACAGCGTATCTTAATCGCCAAAGCCTTGGCGCAGCAGACACCTATCATCCTATTGGATGAACCGACGGCGCACTTGGACTTACCGCACCGCATCCTGGTGCTGCGTCTGTTGCGGCAGTTGGCGCACGAGCAGAACAAGACGGTGCTGATCTCTACGCACGAGTTGGATCTGGCGCTGGCGCTGTCCGACCGCATCTTGCTGATGACCCCCGGAAAGGGTATTCAGTTGGACACCGCGGAGCACCTGAAGGCGACCGACGCGTTCACTTCGGCGTTCGGCATGGATATATTTAATCCGTTAGGATAGATGAGTGTAATGTGTAGTGTGTAATGTGTAAAGAAGAAAAATGGTACATATAGAACATATTAACAAATCATTCGGTCCGCAGCAGGTGTTGCGCGATGTGACGCTGGATATCCCCGAAGGACAAGTGGTAGGCCTGTTAGGTCCGAACGGCGCCGGCAAATCGACGCTGATGAAGATCCTTATCGGGCTTTGGAAAGCGGACAGCGGTGCTGTCCAAGTGCCGGCACGTATCGGGTACCTGCCGGAGAACAACCCGCTGTACGAGCAGATGTACGTGGTTGAGTATCTGCGCTTTATGGCGGAAATAACTCAAATTGGAAATTGTAAATTGGAAATTGAAGATTTGATTGACCGGGTGGGGCTGACGCCGGAGAAGCATAAACATCTGCGGGAGTTGAGTAAAGGTTATCGTCAGCGTGTAGGCTTGGCGCAAGCGCTTTTGGGTGACCCGCAGTTACTTATCCTCGACGAGCCGACGACGGGTTTGGACCCGAACCAATTGGTTGAGATACGTGCGTTGATTCGTGAATTAGGTAAGGACCGGACCGTCATCTTGTCGACGCACGTGATGCAGGAGGTGCGCGAGATGTGCGACCGCGTCGTGATGCTGGATCACGGAGAGATCAAAGCGGATAAACTCATCAACGAAATACAAGATTTGGAACAATTATTTATAGATAGTACGCATGGCAGAATTTGATATACGACAACAGATGTCCGAAAAAGAGCAGGACAATGCGCTCCGTCCTTTGTGCTTTGCGGATTTTGCGGGCCAGAGTAAGGTAACATCGAACCTGAAGATCTTCGTGGAGGCCGCTAAGTTACGTGGTGAGAGTCTCGACCATGTGCTTCTCTTCGGCCCTCCGGGATTAGGCAAGACGACCCTGAGTAACATCATCGCCAATGAACTGGGCGTAGGTTTCAAAGTGACCAGCGGTCCTGTGTTGGACAAACCCGGTGACCTGGCGGGTCTGCTGACGAGTCTCGAACCGAATGACGTCCTTTTCATCGATGAGATCCACCGTCTGAGTCCGATCGTAGAGGAGTACCTCTATTCGGCGATGGAGGATTATCGCATCGACATCATGATAGATAAAGGTCCTTCGGCGCGCACGATACAGATTGACCTGAACCACTTCACGCTCATCGGCGCTACGACCCGTTCGGGTCTGTTGACCTCGCCGCTCCGTGCGCGATTCGGTATCAACTGCCATCTTGAGTATTACGATGCCGATATCTTAGCAGGTATCGTGAAACGCTCGGCACGTCTGTTAGGAGTGGAGATCAACGAGAAAGCGGCAGGCGAGATCGCCCGTCGATCCAGAGGCACGCCCCGTATCGCGAATGCGTTGCTCCGAAGAGTACGCGACTTCGCGCAAGTGAAGGGTGACGGCACGATTGACCTGGAGATCGCTAAATATGCTCTCGAGGCGCTGAATATCGATACTTTCGGTCTCGATCAGATTGATAACAAACTGCTGCTGACGATCATTGATAAGTTCCGCGGCGGCCCTGTGGGACTGAACACGATCGCAACCGCGATGGGCGAAGATGCCGGTACGATAGAAGATGTGTACGAACCTTTCCTTATCAAAGAAGGCTTCATCAAACGTACGCCGCGTGGACGCGAAGCGACGGAACTGGCATACAAGCACCTCGGCAAAACACCTATCTCTGCCGACGGACAACAGTCGATGTTTTAACTGCCATTTTGGCAGACAAGGCGGCTTTGGCACAACAATTGACGATGTCAAAGTGTAAAATTATGTAGTATGAGCAAGAAAGAAAAGATAGAAATTAATGATGCACCGCTTAGCGGATCGGAAGAAATGAGCGCACCGGAGGTGCTCAATGATGAACCGAAGGTTCCTAATGATGAAAATACTCCGAGTGTGGAAGAACTGCAAGCACGTATTGCGGAGTTGGAGGACAAGAACCTGCGGATGATGGCGGAGTTTGACAACTACCGTCGTCGTACGAACAAGGAGAAGTTGGACCTGATGGCTACCGCCGGAGAGCGTATCTTCACGGAGATGTTACCGTTAGTGGACGATTTCGAGCGTGCGCTGGCGGTTATTGATGACGAAGGTGTGCGCCTGATCTATAATAAGTTCATCGCGTTCCTCGATAAGAACGACGTTCATGCCATCGAGACGGAAGGCGTGGACTTCAATACGGACGAACATGAAGCGGTGACCACTTTCGCAGCAGGAGAAGAGCAGAAAGGCAAAGTGATCGACTGTACGCAGAAAGGATACAAACTCGGCGATAAAGTGATTCGCTTTGCGAAAGTAGTAGTAGGAGAGTAAAGGTGAAAGGTGAAAGGAGAAAGAGTATGGCAGAGAAACGAGATTATTATGAAGTGCTGGGGGTCGAGAAGACCGCTACAGCAGAAGAGATAAAAAAGGCTTACCGCAAGAAAGCCATCCAGTATCACCCGGATAAGAACCCCGGTGATAAGGAGGCAGAGGAGAAATTCAAGGAAGCGGCTGAGGCTTATGAAGTGCTGTCAGATCCTCAGAAACGTCAGCGCTATGACCAGTTCGGCATGGCCGGCATGCAAGGTGCAGGCGGTTTCAGCGGAGGCGGCATGTCGATGGAAGATATCTTCACGCATTTCGGTGATATCTTCGAAGGAGCCGGTTTCGACTTCGGCGACATAGGCAGTTTCTTCGGAGGCGGTGGTCGCAGCAGAGGCGGTCAGCGTGTGCGTCGCGGCAGTGACATGCGTATCAAAGTGAAACTGACGCTGGAGGAGATCGCGAAAGGCTGCGAGAAGAAAGTGAAGGTACACAAGTTGGTTGAGTGTAAAGACTGCCGCGGTACGGGAAGCAAAGACGGCAGCACGGAGACCTGTCCGACCTGTAAGGGTTCGGGTCGCGTCGTACGCCAGCAACGCGGTATCTTCGGAATGATGCAAGTGCAGTCCGAGTGCGAGACCTGTCACGGCGAAGGCAAGATCATCAAGAATAAATGTCCGAAATGCGGCGGCGAAGGCGTCTATCGCGATGAGGAAGTGATCACGATCACTATCCCGGCGGGTGTAGCGGGAGGCATGCAGTTGACCGTACCCGGTAAAGGTAATGCTGCGCCGCACTGCGGTGTACCGGGAGACCTGCTGGTGCTGATCGAAGAGGAGGAGAATCCGAACTTCGTACGCCAAGACAGCGACCTGATCTATAACCTGTTGCTCGACATGCCGACAGCAGTCCTTGGCGGACAAGTGCAGATCCCGACGCTCACGGGCGATGTGAAGATCACCATCACGCCGGGTACGCAACCGGGTAAGGTACTGCGTATGCGGGGAAAAGGTCTGCCGCGTATCGACCAGTACGGACGGAACTACGGCGTAGGCGACCTGCTGATCAACGTAGGCGTATATATCCCGGAGAAACTGAATAAGGACGAGAAAAAACTGATCGAGCAGTTGCAGAACAGTCCGAATATCTCGCCTGACAGCGGTAACAAGAAGAGTTTCTTCCAGAACTTATTTGGCTGCTAATGAATCCGCTCCTTCCCATCCTCATAGGGATCGACACGATCGCCAGTTCGTTTTTTGGTCAGTGGTATCAAACCACTGACCTTGCGCATTATTTAGATAACTGCAACGATTATGTGGTGTATGAGACGGAGACGACGGGTGAGTGGAACTTAGGGGATCAGAACGTGTTCTCTATCGCCGGTAACTCGTTCAAGCAGACCAAATATGACCTGAACGGCATGCGTATTGACAGCCGCTCCATGCCCGGTCACACCTTGCTGCACACGCAGATGGACCGCACCTCGTTAGCGCTGAACTACCACGACGGCATACTCTCTTTTCAAGACGATGCCTATCAGCGGCAGCAGATTCGCTTGACCGGCAACGTAGGTAACTTAGGGGGGATCTCGCCGGGTACGCGTCAGTTGATTAACCTGTTTCACTCCTCCGGCGAAGAGCGGACGATGGACCGTCGCCCGATCGAGATGCGCAATCATATCGTCGGCGCCGGCACGATGGATGCTACGGTGAAGATAGGCTCGCTCTACCAGCACGCGTACGTCCACTACGGTCAGCGGGATATCACCGCTTTTGATCCCACCGGTATCAGCGGCATGAAGCGCTCGGAGTATTACACGGCGCAGCTGGATGGTGAGTTGCCGGTTAGAGCACAGAATAAGTTGCATTATTTCCTCGTGACGCAAGGTCGCACGGATTATGGTTCGGAGTTCCTCTATAACACGAATGAGCAGGGGACGATGCGTGCGTATCAGGCAGGCCTGTACAGCACGTTGTATCCCGATCAGAACAAGTCCGCGCTCGTGGTCGGAATGAGTTACGAACTGCAGGACCTGAAGCACAACGAGCTCTCTTTCTCCCGTAACCTGTTAGACCAAGACGGCGAAGCTTTTGACCCCTGGTACGCGGACGGACGACTGCATAGCATCAACCTGTCGGTGCAATATAATCAACAGTTGTTGCCTTGGTTGCGTGTGCACGCGGACGGGTACAACTCGCTGCTGCATTTCAACCCGACGACAACGACCTGGTCCAATGCCGTCTATGTGCAGTCTATCGCGGATGCGGCGCCGACTCCTTTATACACGTATCACTGGCAGTCGTCGGCTTTCACTTCGGGCCTCTTGGAGAACGAAGCGATGGTGATCGGCGAATGGCAACCGGCGAAAGGGCTCCAGCTCTACGCCCATGCGGGTGTGTCGCTCGACGGTATCGTCTTGGGGCACGGTCGTACTGTTATCACGCCGAACTGGCTGGCTAAGTTCGCGTTGGAGTATGAACCGGTGTGGTGGTTTAAGTTCGGTCTTTCGGTCAGTCATCATCGGATGTCGTATACCTGGGACGAGGTGCGTTACCTGAGTGCGGACTATATGAACGGCGAGGCGCGCTATGCGGATAACAGCTTGCTGTCCACGACGGGCGGCGCGTATCACACGCCGGATAAGCACCTGTGGATGCATCAACCGTCCTACGCTTTGCTGGATCTGCCGATACGCTTCACGTTCGGTAAGAGTCGCCGGCATGAGTTCGCTATCATCAACTCCATTCGCAAATACTACAACCTATGGTTCACGTCTTATACGGACGGGGTAGAAGCGAACATGGTGCAGCAGGGTGATGTCTATTTTATGAACGAGGGGGCGAAAGACTATACCGTCACGACGCAGCCGCTTGACCTGATGTCTTCGCGCGTGGGCGGGCGCACTCCTTATTATATGTCTAACCTGGTGCGCTATACCTACACCGGAAAGAAATGGTATGTGAACCTCAGTTGGCAGAGTTACCTGATGGCAGGTCTGAGCACGATGGGCAACGGTCCGCTGCATAATAACATCGGCGTGCTGTCGGAGAGTTCGGCGAATCCGAATACGTATATGGCGCTGAGCGAAGGCAGCAAACCGTATCAAGGGAACTGTCGGCTTAATCAGGATAAGTCGTTCATCCTACGTCTGCAAGTGACGTATAACGCGTGTAAGTATTTCTCGATCGGTTTTAACGGGAAGTTCAAAGACGGTCAAGCGTTCTCCACCTTCACGGCGAAGTCTGCTGTGGTCAACGGCCATGAGCAAGTGGCTTTGCTGCACTCGGATGCGAAGGGCATCAACATGGCTAATAACGCTTTCGGAAAACGGGAAGACGCGTTCTTTAATTTCGAGTTACGCGCCACAGGCCGATGGTGGGTGAAGGATATCCCGATGAGCCTGGAAGTGCTGTGCTATAACATCTATGACTTCGGCACGGCCTTGACCGAATACACGTTCGATGATTATAACCATCCGACCTATCCGTCTTGGACGGAGGGACGAGGCATCGCGTCGATGAAAGACAGCCGCACGTCGATGAGTCTATGTATTCCTCGCGGCTTGCTCTTCACGTTCCGCGTCGGATTGGAGAAGGATAAAGAGCATGGCAACCGCCCATAGCGCGATACCATCGAACTTCCCGAACATACAATCCGTGAGCATATTCAGCATGAAAAGGGTAGTGAACAGCATTGCTGTGAGCCGCCCTTTCTTTTTGGCGCATAGCGGGATAGAGAGCCATGCCAGCAGGAAGAGCAGCAGCCCCGGGATACCTATCTCCATCATCTCTTCGAGGTATTGGTTGTGGGCATGGAACTGGCGCACGACATAGTAATCGAAATGCACATCCGTATATCGCTCCGCCAGGTAAGCGCGACTCTGTCCGGCTCCCAGACCGTACGCCATATAGTCCTGCGGGTGTTGCAGCGCCGCACCCCATATATTCAGTCGGATATCGTGGTCGTAACTTAAGGTGCGCATCTCGGACAGCTCCTTCACCTGTGTCTCCTTCAGTCTCGGATGGGTCTTGAAAATACCCACGCCGACCAGTAGACCGATGAGGATGACCCCAAAGCCGTAGCGCCAGCGATACGCGCGAGGCAGCGCATAGATGATACCGCAGACCAGCATGGCTATAGCCGAGAGAACCGTTTGGCGTGAGCCCGTCAGCGGGATGCTGGAGAGCATCACGATCAGCATGGGCAGCAGCACTTTCAGGCGTTTATAATACAGCAGGAAGGCCACTATCGCTCCGAATAACTCTACGCTGCAGAGGAACAGGCGGTGTTTGAAGTGCGAGATATTTTCCGAAAGGAAGAACCACCATTGCTCATGTTGCACCCATGGTTCGTCCAGTAGGCTGAGCGGCACCCACTCAGGGTGATGGAACAGCACCGCCATCCATAGCACATACAAGGGCACAGCTGCGACACAACTGAAGACCAGCACTTTGCCGACCTGCCGCCAGTTATAGTACCTGTTCACGCCCCAGAGGGCCACCGGTAGCATAAAGGCAAAGGTCATATATCGCTCTATTTGCCAACTCCATGCTTCCGGATCAGGAGCCCACAGACCGGACAGGGCTTTCCATGCGTACCAAAGCCCGAACAAGATAAATGGTACACGGTACATGGTACATGGTTTGGGTTTTTGCAGCCACCGGAACTCCAATGCCCAGGTGATGAACCAAGCCACACAGGCATACTTCAAGGCCGCCTGCGGGAAAGGCAGGAGCGCTACGACCGTCAAAAAGAGTCCGTAGTTAATGCGTCCCAGTATGTCTTGATAGCGATTCATAACCTTCTTGCATGATTTGCATTCCTTCGGGTTCGAGTGGCAGCCGCTCAAACGGGTTGCCGTAAATATGTCTGCGCCAGCGGATGCGGTTCAGATCGATGATCTCGATGCGCGAAGCATCTTCGTTAAAGAGGATGTTGCCTCGTGAATAGTCCCGGTGCCATATGCCGCGTTGCCGCAGCTGCGCCGTGAACCGTCCGATAGCGAATAAGATCTGTGCGCGGTTCGGGAAATTCGGGTTTTCCATCAGGTCCTTGAACGTATAAGGACATTCGGACAGCCGGCAAGCGTACCAACTCTCTCGCAGTACGCCGCATATACGCACTTCGCGGTAGGCGATGGGGGCCGGCGTGATGTCCTGCATACGCAGGGCGTATTCGTAACTGCGCCGCGCTTTGCTCTTACCGAACATGCCGTACCAAATACCGCGCAGGATACTCGGTGTGCGGAACTGCTTGACGACGATGCCGTCCGTGAGGCGTAAGATATTCCGTCGCTGATCGATGATCGTTCCTTCCTGCCATCGATCGAAAAGCCCCACTTGCTTGACTGACCGGAAGCGGTTGAGGAACTTACTCCACGAGCGATGCACATGCAGCGGCCCGCCTAAATAGCGCTCTATATAAGCCGCATGCCGGCGGTTGATGGCCTCCACGATGAGGCGTTTCTGCGCCTTAGCGCGTTGCCGTCTCGAGTGGTGCTGCACCCGGTAGTATAATCCCACTTCGTCCAAGCGCACATACGTGCCGCCTAACTCCATCAGACTCAACCAGAAATCCCAGTCTTCCCTGAAGATCTCTTCTTCGCAGAACCCGCCTACACGCTTCCATTCGGCCTTGCGGAAGAGGGAGCAGATGTGTATCATATTCTTTCGCGCCAGGAGGGCAGGACTATATGCCGGCAGGCGCCATTCGCCTTGCTTGTCGCCGAAGAAATGCGCCTTGCATCCCACTATTCGCACGTTTTCTTGCATCGCCTCCACGGCATGCTCGATATACGTGGGACTGATTTTATCATCCGCATCTACCGGCAAGATATACTCACCTTGCGCCTCGCGAATCGCATGGTTACGCGCCGCACTCACACCTGCGTTCGCTTGGTGGAGCACCTTGATCTCTGTGTGCTGGACCGCGATAGTTTGTGCGACGCTGAGGCTGTCATCCGTACTGCCGTCATCCACCACGATGATCTCTATCGGGCGGTAGGAAGAAGCCAGCACGCTCTCCAGCGCTTCACCGATAAACGGCGCAGCGTTATACAGGGGCACTATGACGGATACCAGCGGTTTCATATCTTATCGCGACCTTGCGTGAGTTTACGCCAGTAGTATAACAGCGGATTCGTATATTTGAGCCGTTTCCATGGACGGCTGGAGTGCGGCATGTGACGCACAGGATTGGAGATCTGAAGGATGTTCTCAAAGCCCAATTGTCTCGATAGATGACTGATGGTCACGTCGTACCAGTTCTTGGACGGATCGAGTTGCGCGAAGTCATACGCACGCAGGAAGGTGTTCGTGAGCAGCGTGCAGCAGAACGACAACCGTTTCTTACATGCTCCGTCCTGCTTGTACGAGCGCGCATATTCGTACGGGAAGTTGATCTGTTCGTGCTCATCCACCGTCACTGCGGCCAGCAGTCCTGTATGCGGTTGCACGGCGTTCAGCATGCGCTCGATGGTGTCGGGTCGTACGATGACGTCGCTCTCGATGATGAGCAGGTGGGTGCCCTGTTCGAGACAGGTGCGTTGTGCATCCATCAGCACCCATCGATAGTTAGGCGACGGATGGTCGGTCTGTGCACTGACATGAATGACCTGGATACCCAGTTCTTCCTGGAGCGCATCCAGACGGGCTGCGTTCTCCGGCAAGGAGTTGTCGTCATAGACGCACAGCGTGTGCCCGCTCGCCACGATAGCGCGGATTGCTTGCTCAGCCGTCTCTATCGAGTCTTTGACCGGCATGATAATATGTACCTTTTCCTTTACCATTGAGCGATGATACCGTTTTTGCGAATCGTAATCTGTGCACCGAAACTGTTCCCGAACTGGTCACCGATGTCAGCTGCCAGCCGAAGCCCGAAATCCAAGCCCCAGGCTTGTTCGACATGTTTATGCACCTCCAGCAGTAAGGCGGTGTTGGTACTTAAGACCGCTCTGCTCGTGTTGTCATTGCCGTAGTTGCGTGCGTAGGACGCCTTGAAACGGTACTGAAACCCGTATATGTCCCCGCGTACGCCTATATGATGTACGCGTACACGGCTGTTGAGGGTGTGGATCGTGCCGTCTTCGTTGTAGATCGGCGAGGTGATGAACGGCGTGCCCAGCGAGCGGTAGAAATAATTCCAGCCGTTCTGGAAGATGACGTTCTGATAATACCGGTCATCCCCCGCGTAGCATAAACCGTCCCGGTCGTGCCAAGGCCCTGACTGACCGGTCGTGTTGAGGAACTCGTACGTGAATCCCTGAATGAACGGCCAGCGACGCTGTTTCATACTGATGCCCCACAGCCCGTCGGTGATGTTTTGTCCGTTGCCGATGAAGGCGAAGTTATCTTCGAAGAAATTCTGCCAGTAGGCATGCACTTCCCATTGTCGGCCTTTGACGGTCAACATCAGCTGCTGGCTGCCGACATGGTTGCCTTGCGCGTTCATCCGGTCGTTGTACATCGTCCCTCCGCTTTGCGCCATGAACACATGCTTGAAGGCACTCCAGTCACTTCCGATATCTCCGTACACAGGACTGATGCCTCCCCACTGGGCGGCGTGATGGAACTCATAGCTGACATTGACCGGCAGTCGACCACCCAGCCGGATGGCGGCGAACTTATGATGCAGGTAACTATGCCGCATGTACACATTATCCGCGAACCAACCGTGCGTGATGCCTCCTTTGATTTCAAAATAACCATAGCATCCCGGGAACGGCACATAGCGGTCGATGCCGATCGTGACATGCGGGAGCGGATGACTATTGCCGGAGAAAATCATACTTCCCATGCTGAGCGCGGTGTCTTGCATCTCGTATATCATCGGTTTGATACCGGCGGTGATATCGAAGATATACAAGCGCAGGTGGGCATAGAGTTGGTTGAAATAGCCTGTTCCGGAGGCAGGATGTTGTACGCGCCCCGTCAAGATGACCGCTCCGTCCACATCCCACCATCGTTCGGGATGCGCCGCGGTCTTGTATATGCCGGCCGTCAAGTTTCCGCTGAACGGGCTGGTACTGACATCGCCGTAGGTGTTGCTGGTAAGCCAGAACGGCGCGTATTGACCTGACGAGGCCAAGCCGCTGAGACCTACGGTCCAGCGTAGCGTGTCTTCGCGAGGCGACACACCGTCTTGGATGCCCGTCGGCCACCAGTTCCAACTCAGTTCGTGTGCATGGACAACGGAACAGAGCAACAGTCCTATGAGCAGCAGTTTACTCTTCAATATAATAGAGTTTGTTTTGCACGTTCCATTCTTCCGTCTCGCCTAAACCGAAATAGATACGGTTGCCGATCGCGAAACTGACATGATTGAATAAGCCCTCCGGCAGGATCGCCACATAGGTCCATTGGTCGTTCTGCGGGTCGTAGCGGCGTATGTCGCGCAGCACCTCGGCGGTAGTGGTCACTCCGCCGTAGTGCAAACCTCCGGAGAGGTAGATATAATTGGCTGAAGCCGTGGTCTTGGCGATCGTTCGCGTCGGTCCGGGAACAGGAGTTCGCTTCTCCCAATGCGTGCCGTCTACCAGTTCTGCCCACCAGTCCAGGCTGTAGCGGTAATAGCCCGTGCCCATGAAATGGCGTTTGAGGCACGTCGTGCCTGTTCCTCCAAAGGAGCGGGTAGGGTACCCATGGAAGGCCACTCCTACATCGATACTGTCCCATGTGTTCGTTTGGATGTTATAGCGGAACATATCCCGTCGGTACTGCCAGCAGAAACCGTATCCCACATATAACTCGTTCTCCCCCACAAAAGCCGTCGCACCATCCGTATAGCTGTTCGGATAATCCGCCAAGGCGGTCCAGGTGTTCCCCGCCGGGTCATACGCCCACCAGTCGCGCAGATACAGACTGTCTGTACTGCGACCGCCTACAAAACCCAAGCCGATATACACGATGCCGTTGTGGACACAAGCCGTCGCGTTCACACGTGCTTGCAGCGGTGTGGTGCCCAGAGATGTCCACTGATCGCTTGCCGGCGAATAGACCCAAAGGTCATTGAAGGAACTGTCCGTATCATTGGTGCGCCCGCCGAACACATACGCTTGGTCACCGACCACGAAGGTAGTCGCACAAGCCCGCGCGATGGGAGCCGGTGCGCATTCGCGCACAGGGGTTGTCAAGTCAGGTTGCGCTGTGCAGGCAACGAACAAACATGCTATGATCAGATATCCGATTTTTTGCATTCGGTCGTCATCTCATTGTGGATGATACAGTGGATATATTGCTGAATATACGCTTTGAGGTAGTCCAACATCGGTGCCAGCGTTGCTTCGTCGACAGAACCGACGATGTTATGCCTTAGGCAGCGGTCGTTCTTGAAGTTATACACGGCCGTCACATGATCGCCGTCAAACTGCACGAGCAGGCTGTCCGAGAAAATCTGGAACACCGTTGCATTATAACAAATCGCGTACGGGTGCTCTTTGTGCTTGCTTAACGCATCCTCGCCAAAGGCGAAATAAGGTTCGTTATATCCCAAGAATCCCAGTACCGACGGCATGATATCCGTCTGACTGACGATGTCCGGACGACGTTCCGGATCTAACTGCGGATGATAGAAAGCCACCGGCACTTCATAGTGACCGCGGTCGTTGTTATACTCATCGCGATGGAGCAGGTTCGTATGATCGGCCGTGAAGACGAACAGCGTATGTTCGAACCACGGTTCCTGGCTGGCGGTCTTGAAGAACTGCCGCAAAGCATTATCCGAGTACCCTAAGGGTTCGTTGATCTTCTCTGGTCCTTTGGGGAACACATCGCGATAGCGTGCCGGCACTTTAAACGGGTGATGGCTGGACGCGGTGAAGACGGCTGTCATAAACGGTTCCTTCAGCGTACTCATCGTGCGGCTGTAGTACTGCAAAAACTCCTCATCCCATATCGCCCAAACGCCGTCATACGCATCAGGTCCGTTGTATTCATCTTTGCCGTAATAGTCCTCAAAACCGGCACCTCGTGCATAAGCTTGGAAGCCCATACTGCCATTCGGCGCACCGTGGAAGAACGCGGTGTAATATCCTTTCTTGCGCAACCGTTCAGCCACAGACGAGATCGCATTCGTCGAATACGGCGTCACGATATACGACTCGATCAACATCGGAATCGAAGAGAGCACAGACGGCATCGCGTCAATACTCTTGCGACCCGAGGCGTACGAGTTCTGGAAGGTGATCGAGTGCTCGAGCAGCGAGTCCAGGAAGGGCGTATAACTGGTGTAGTTATCCAAGTCTTTGTTGTAGAACCCGATATACTCCTTGCTGAACGACTCCAGAATGAAGATTACCACGTTGTCAGTCCGCATCGTCTGCGTTGAATCGGGGATGTGAATAGGCGTCATATGCAGCGGCAACTCTTCCGGCGTGAAGTATTTGGGTTCGACGTACTTGGTTGGAACGATAGACTGAATAAGCGTGAAGGGCGTGTTGAGCACCAGCGCACACTCGCGCGGCGTATTGGCGTACTGCATCGCGTTGCTGATCGTGATCGGACGGGTATAATGACCAAAACCGCCGCGGATACCAATGACGCTGAAATAGATAGCGACGACGAACCATATGATCTGGCGAATGTAGAACTTCACCGTTCGCTGAGATTCAAAATGATAGGTCCGGCGGGTGCATAGAGCCATGATGACTACCACAATGACCATCGTCAAAGCGATGAACCAATACTGACCGAACCCTTCGCCCATCACCGTGCCGATGTTATTGTCGTTGCTGAATTCCGAGAAGAATGTGCAAGTCGTACGGCGGTCCGTAAAAGGAATATATACGATGTCAATCGTGTTGCAGATCAATCCGATCGCGTTCGGGATCCAGAACAACCATCGCAGCGTACGCTGGTATTTGGCATTCTCGCGCCAGCGGATCGGCCAGGGGAAAACCATGCCGACGATATAGAGCGAACTCAGATACAGAATTGCCGTCAAGTCGAACCGCAAACCGCCTTTCATGATCTCCATCAGGTGCGCGAAAGTCATATTGGGGAACATCTCGCGGTCCACGAAGAAACAGAACAGGCGCAGCAGACTGTACAGCGCCATCATCACCAGCAGGTTGCACATCGCCACCGTGATCGGATGGTGCCAGATAATCTTCAGAATCCTAAGGCAGTTCGCTTTTACTTTTTCTTTGTCAATATCATTTATCATGTTTCTTAGCATTAATACGTTCAATCGTCATCTCATCGCGAATGATGCTGCAGATATATTGTTGGATATACGCTTTGAGGTAGTCCATCATCGGTGCGATCGTCTCTTCGTCTATCGTGTCCACCAGGTTATCGCGCAAACAACGGTCGTTCTTGAAATTATACACGCTGAGGATCTTCTCTCCGTCATATTGAATCATGATACTGTCGGAGAAGGCCTGGAATACCGTGAAGTTATAGCAAACGGCGTATTGATGCTCTTTATGTTGCGTCAACGCGTCCTCGCCGAAGGCGAAATAGGGCTCGTTATATCCCAAGAATCCCAATACCGACGGCATGATATCCGGTTGACTGACCACATCAGGCCGACGTTCCGGCTCCATCTGCGGGTGATAGAAGGCGACAGGCACTTCATACCGACCGCGATCGTTGCAGTACTCATCGCGGTGCATCAGGATTGTATGGTCGGCTGTGATGACGAACAAGGTGTGCTCGAACCATGGTTCATTACGGATGGCGTTAAAGAAAAGACGCAGCGCGTTGTCGGAGTAACCCAAGGGTTCGTTGATCAGTTCCGGTCCTTTTGGGAAGACATCGCGGTAGCGTGCCGGCAGGCGGAACGGATGGTGACTCGAAGCCGTGAAGACAGCTGTCATGAATGGTTCGCGTAAGGTGTTCAGCGAACGTGCATAGTACTGCAAGAACTCTTCGTCCCATATAGCCCAAGTGCCGTCAAAAGCACTGGGACCGTCATACTCGTCCATGCCGTAGTAGTCTTCAAAACCGCAAGCATGTGCGTACGCCTGGAAGCCCATACTCCCGTTCGGCGCACCGTGATAGAAAGCGGTGTAATAGCCTTTCTTGCGCAAGCAATCGGCCAGGGACGAAACAGAATTAGTAGCGTAGGGCGTTACGATATACGACTCAATCAGCATCGGAATCGAAGAGAGCACAGACGGCATCGCATCGATACTCTTGCGCCCCGTCGCGTACGATTGTCGGAATGTGACAGAGTGCTCCAGCAGCGAGTCCAGGAATGGCGTATAACTGGTGTAGTTATCCAGATCTTTGTTGTAGAATCCGATATACTCTTTTCCGAACGACTCCAGGATAAGCACGACCACATTGTCGGTGCGCATCGTGAGCGTCGAGTCCGGGATATGAATAGGACTCATATAGTTCGCTAACTCCTCCTCCGGGAAATACTTCGGATCCACATAATGCGTCGGCATGTACGACTGAATGAGCGTGAAGGGCGTGTTCAGCACCAGCGCACACTCGCGCGGCGTATTCGCGTATTTCATCGCATCGCTGATCGTGATGGCACGCGTGTAAGCACCTAAACCGCCGCGAACACCGATAGCGATCATATGAATACCGGCGATGAACCATACAAACTGGAACGCGTAAAAACGTAGCCTTCGTCTCTGTTCAAAATGATACGAACGGCGCGTGAAAACGACCATCAGCGCGATCACGATGACGATCACCAAGGCGATATACCAATATTGCATCACGCCTTCGCCTAAGATAGCGCCGAGGTTACTGTCGTTGCCGAACTCACGGAAGAACGTGAAGGTCGTACGGCGGTCGGTGAAGGGGATATACGCGATATCAATCGTGTTGCAGAACAAGCCGCCTGCATTCGGAATCCAGAACAGCCAGCATAAGAATCGTTGATATTTCGGGTGCTCACGCCAACTCGGCGGCCAAGGGAATAAGGCGGCAGCTATATATGGATAGCTGACCTGCAAGATCGCGGCTAAGTCAAACCGCATACCGCCTTTCATGATCTCCATCAGGTGCGCGAAAGTCATGTTGGGGAACATCGAGCGGTCCACGAAGAAACAGAACAGACGCAACAGGCTGTAAAGCACCATCATCACCATCAGGTTGCATAATATAACCGTGATCGGATGGTTCCAGAAAATTTTCCCGTTCTTAACCCACTTCGCTTTTAAAGCTTCTTTATCTATATTCATTCCTCTTCTGCTCTCGTTTTCTTTTTCAACTCAAAGTCGCGCCCTAAGTAGTTCTTGCGAACGATAGGATTAGCGGCCAACTCTTCCGGCGTACCGTGGAACAGGATCTTACCTTCGAAAAGCAAGTATGCGCGGTCGGTGATCATCAGCGTCTCATCCACATTATGATCGGTGATCAGAATGCCGATGTTCTTGTCCTTCAGGTGCCAAACGACATCTTGAATCTCTTGTACCGCAATCGGATCCACACCTGCGAAAGGCTCGTCCAGCATCACGAACTTAGGTTCGATAGCCAGGCATCGCGCGATCTCCGTACGACGACGTTCACCGCCGCTCAGACGGTCGCCTAAGTTCTTCCGCACGTGCGCCAGGTTGAACTCCTGAATCAACTGCTCCAGTTTCTCTTTCTGGTACTCCTTGCTGAAAGAAGTCATTTCCAGCACGGCGCGGATATTATCTTCTACACTCATCTTACGGAACACACTCGCTTCCTGCGCCAAGTAGCCGATACCCATCTTGGCACGTTTGTACATCGGATAGGAGGTGATATCCTGGTCGTTCAGGAAGATCTTACCGTTGTTGGCTTTCACCAGGCCGGTTGTCATATAGAAAGTGGTAGTCTTGCCGGCTCCGTTAGGACCCAACAAACCGACGATTTCACCTTGCTTCAGCTCGATCGACACATCATCAACCACGGTGCGCTTCCCGTATCGTTTGATTAAATGTTCTGTTCTTAACGTATCCATAAAGCTACCGGGCAGTGATCTGAATGCACTGCCTCTGTTAAAATCTTACCGTCTTCCAGGCGCTCCCGCAGACTCTCGGTCACCCACAGATAATCGATGCGCCAGCCTACGTTGCGAGCACGGGCTCCTGCGCGCCAAGACCACCAACTGTATCGCTCCGCACTCTGGTCGAACACGCGGAAAGAGTCCACCAGGCCACTCGCTTCCCAGCGATCCATCCACTCGCGCTCTTCCGGCAGGAAGCCCGAAACACCTATCTGACGTTCCGGATGATTGATATCAATCGGCTTGTGGCAGATATTATAATCGCCGCAGATGACGAGGTTCGGACGTTCCTTACGCAGTTCATTCACCCAAACGATGAAATCCTCCAGGAACTCCATTTTGAAGTCCTGCCGCACATCGCCTGTCGTGCCACTCGGAATATACGCATCCACGATCGTCAGGTCGCCAAAATCCACACGCAGCACACGTCCCTCGCGGTCGTATTTGGGATTATCCATGCCGACAACCACTTTGTCCGGTTCTTGTTTGCAGAAGATACACACACCCGAGTAGCCTTTTTTCTCCGCCGAGTGGATGTAACTGTGATATCCTAACTCCTGAAAAGCCAGCACGTCGATCTGTTCGGGTTGCGCCTTGCTCTCCTGAATACAGAACACGTCGGGGTTCTCGGTCGCTAACCATTCCAGCAATCCCTTATTGATCGCCGACCGAATACCGTTGAGATTATAACTGATGATTTTCATTCCTTTCACCCTTTAACCTTTCACCTTTCACCTTTCATCACACCGTGCTTCTCCAGCCATCTCTGCTGGCACTTGCTGCGGTCCTCCGCGTTGCGGGCTTTGCGACAACTGGTCACTACTTCGCCTTTGCGGTTCAACTTGGCGTATTTATACCATCCGCGCTTGGTCTCTCTGATCTGCCAACCGTCTTCGGTCATCATCCAGTGTTTATGCTCATCGCCGCGTAAGTACGTACGAAGCGTGTAACCGTTCGGCTGTACGCGTTCAATAATTCCGCGGTACGCGGGCACCTTCGCCGGTGTCTCTGCATACACACCTAATGCCATCATAGCCATCAAGGCTACTACAATAAAACTTTTTTTCATATCTATTGTTTTTTGATTCTCTTAAATAATTCACTTGCGAACACGAAGTCGTTCAGCGCTTCGTTCTCGCTGTCGAACAACTCATGTCGGCTGCCTTGCCATTCTTTGCGACCGTCTTTGAGGAACACGATGTTATCGCCTATCTCCATGATCGAGTTCATATCGTGACTGTTCACGATCGTGCAGATATTATATTCTCGTGTGATGTCCTGAATCAGCGCGTCAATCACCAGACTCGTCTTCGGATCAAGACCCGAGTTAGGTTCGTCGCAGAACAGGTAGCGCGGTTCCAACACGATCGCACGCGCGATAGCTACACGTTTCTGCTGACCTCCGGAGATCTCATTCGGCATTGCGTTCCATAAATGCTGCGGTATCTCCACACGCTGCAGACAGAACTCTGCGCGCGCTTGCCGTTCTTCGCGGTTGAGGTGACTGAACATTTCCAGCGGAAACAACACGTTCTCCATCACACTCATGCTGTCGAACAGCGCCGAACCCTGAAACAGCACACCTACTTCACGATGCAGCATTCGGATGTCTTTGTTCCGCATCTCTGCCAAATCTCTGCCGTCATATAAAATCTGTCCTTCGTCCAAATCATGCAGACCGATCAGACTCTTCATCAGCACGGTCTTACCCGAACCCGACTGACCGATAATCATATTCACTTCCCCGTCGCGCAACTCCGTACTCACATGGTCCAGCACCACGTGTCCGTCGAAGATCTTCACTATGTCTTTCACTTCAATCATAGCAGCAGTTTCGATAAGATGAGGTCCAAAAACAAGATCATGATATTCGTGTTCACCACCGCCTTCGTGCTCGCGCGACCGACTTCAATCGCACCGCCTTTGACGCTGTAACCGTAGTAACTGGCCATGCTCGTGATGACGAAAGCGAAGACCAAACTCTTGATCAGACTGTACCATACATAGTACGGATTAAACGCGTATTGGATACCGATCAAATAATCATGTACCGTGATGATATCCGTGAAAGCACCGACGGCCCAACCGCCTAACAGACCGATCGCCGTGGACACGATCACCAGCATGGGCATCATCGTCAAGAATGCTAATATCTTCGGCAGGATCAGGTAGTTGGCGCTGTTTACACCCATGATCTCCATCGCATCGATCTGCTCCGTGATACGCATCGTGCCTATCTCCGAAGCGATACTGGAACCCACCTTTCCGGCTAATATTAGACACAAGATCGTGCTGCTGAACTCCAGCAACAAGGTCTCGCGCGTCAACAGACCTACGGTGTATGTCGGCAACAACGGGTTCTCCGTGTTGATCTTCGCCTGAATGGTCAGAATAGCACCGATGAAGAGCGAGATGATCAGCACGATAGGCAGCGACTGCAAGCCCTGCTTCTCCAACTCGCGGCTGTACTGACGCCAGAACATCCGCTGCCTGTCCGGCCAGCGCAACACCCTGCCCATCAGCAGCGTATATTCACCTATGTGTTGTAAAAATTGCATAAAAACAAATTAGCGCGCAAAATTACAACAAAAATTGCATATATGCAAATTTTGAGGCTATTTTTTCACTTTTCTCACCCATTTGCCCCAACTTTTCGCTTCTTTCCTCTTTTTATGGCTCGCGGTGTAGGCGGATTACCGCTTCGCTGGCGCACCCTTGCTATTCCCTCCGCTGCGCCATATTCGACCATCACGTTCTCTTTCTGATTATTATCCCCTTTTTCCGTGTCTTCCTACTTTCAATCACGAATGATACACGAATGATACACGAACGATACACGAATGATATTCGAACTATTAGTATAGTCTAACAATACCCTCACCATAGGATCACCATAAGATCACCATAGGATAACTCATTTTTCCCGTATTTTTCGACGCTCTTAACTATATTATATAATTATATAATATACTTTCGACAAATCATTTTTTATTTGCACATCTCAAAAAAAAGCAGTACCTTTGCAGCCGCAAAGGTTTGATTATGGCGAAAATAGGTGTTTTTGACAGCGGATATGGCGGATTGACCATCTTGGATGCGATTCGCAAGGAGTTGCCTCAGTACGACTATTTGTACTTGGGTGACAACGCGCGTGCGCCGTACGGCACGCACTCGTTTGACGTCATCTATCGCTATACCTTACAGGCCGTAAAATACCTGTTGGAACAAGACTGTGCCTTGGTCATTCTGGCATGCAACACGGCTTCTGCCAAAGCCCTTCGTACGATTCAGCAACGCGATCTTCCTCTTATCAAAGATAAGAAAGTGAACGTCCTCGGCGTCATTCGTCCGACCGTAGAAGCTGTTCCGGCGATAACCCAAACCGGGCATGTCGGTATTCTTGCCACACCGGCGACCGTTTCGTCCGAATCCTATGTGCTGGAACTGGAGAAGATAGCGCCCGAACTCACCATCGTTCAACAGGCCTGTCCTATGTGGGTGCCGCTTATTGAAGCCGGGGAACATAATGAACCCGGTGCGAAATACTTCATCGGTAAGTACCTGCGCGAGTTGTTGGCCAAAGATCCGCAGATTGATACCATCGTTCTCGGATGCACGCACTATCCGTTGCTCAAAGACCGGATTGACGAGTGGTTGAATTATCGGCAGGAGATAGGCGAATCGGAGTTCCCGGCTCCCAAAGAACTGCCGCATATAACAACCATCGCGCAGGGCGAATTAGAGGCAGAGAGCCTGAGAGACTATCTGACTCGTCATCCGGAGTACCGCGATCAACTCTCACAAGGCGGAACATGCACCTATCTGACCACAGAAAATGCAGACCGCTTCGCGCAATCTGCATCGATATTCCTCAATACTCCGATAGTAGCGGAGCATCGAGATTTGTGATTTTCGATTTAACCTACAGAACCCTCCAAGGAGACTTGGAGGAGTTTTTGTGCTTCGACGGCAAACTCCATTGGCAGTTTGTCCATCACTTCTTTGGCATAGCCGTTGACAATCAGTCCTACCGCATCTTCGATGCCGATACCGCGTTGGCGGCAATAGAAGAGTTGATCTTCGTTGATCTTACTGGTCGTTGCTTCGTGTTCAACCGTCGCTGTCGGATTGGAAATGATCATATCGGGGAAAGTGTGCGCGCCGCATTTATTGCCCAGCAGCAAACTGTCGCATTGGCTGTAGTTACGCGCATTCTCGGCGTGGACACCCATCTTCACAAGTCCGCGATATGCATTCTGGCTATGTCCGGCAGATATACCTTTAGAGATAATACGCGAGCGCGTGTTCTTACCGATATGAATCATCTTCGTACCGGTATCTGCCTGCTGGTAGTTATTGGTGACCGCAACGGAGTAAAACTCGGCAGAGGAGTTATCGCCGCGCAGGATACAAGAGGGATATTTCCACGTGATGGCACTTCCGGTCTCGACCTGCGTCCAACTGAGCCGTGCGTTCTCGTAAGTAATACCACGTTTGGTGACGAAATTATAGATACCGCCTTTACCTTCTTTGTCTCCGGGATACCAGTTCTGCACGGTTGAATACTTCACCTCCGCATCTTTATGAACGACGATCTCTACAATCGCGGCATGCAGCTGGTTCTCATCGCGCATTGGCGCCGTACAGCCCTCGAGATAACTCAGATACGCTCCTTCGTCTGCCACCAACAGCGTGCGCTCGAACTGACCCGTCTTACCGGCATTGATGCGGAAATAGGTGCTCAACTCCATCGGACACCGTACGCCCTTCGGCACATAGACAAAAGACCCGTCGGTAAAGACTGCAGAGTTGAGCGCCGCATAGAAATTATCGGTAGGCGGCACAACCGAACCCAAGTATTTCTGCACCAGTTCCGGATATTCCTTCACCGCCTCGCTGATCGAACAGAAGATGATGCCTTTCTCCGCTAAAGTCTCACGGAAAGTGGTCTTCACACTCACCGAGTCCATCACCGCATCTACCGCCATGTTACCCGCCAGAGCAGCACGCTCTTCCAAAGGAATACCGAGTTTATCGAAGGTCTTCATGATCTCGGGATCAATGTCATCGGCGATTTCTGATTTTTGATTTTTGATTTTTGATTTTGGCGCCGCGTAATACGAGATGGCTTGAAAATCAATCTCCGGGATATCCAGGTGTGCCCAAGTCGGCACAGGCATCGTCTGCCATTTACGGAAAGCTTTCAGACGAAACTCCAATAACCATTCCGGTTCGTGCTTCTTCGCAGAAATGAACCGAATGACATCCTCATTCAGTCCTGCCGGCACAATATCGGTCTCCACATCCGTCGTGAAGCCGTATTTGTACTCTTGCGAAGTAATATCCTTGATCAGTTCGTCCATAAAAAATAAGCCGCCCTTTTTTCTCGGGCGGCTTGGAGGCCGGTAGCGGAGTCAAACCGCTCTAAACGGTTTTGCAGACCGCTGACTAAGTCGCTCATCCAACCGGCCGTTTTGTCAAAAGCGGGTGCAAAAGTACTGCTTTTTTTTGATATACGCAAATATTTGCGTGTTTTTTTGCACTTTTTTGTTAAAAAAGGCACAAATCGGCGTCCGTGATGGTTCCTTTCGGGCGTTTTTTACCTCGCGAAGGATTCAGATTAGTAGCCATAGGCGCAAAAGGAGAGGTATAGCGACCGATATACGGATTGATGATCGCGCGTGTCTGGTCGTCCGTCCATTGGCATTTATCTACGATCCATTCCAGGTAACTCTGGTCAATACGCACCATCGACTCGATCGATTCGCCTTTGTGCGCACCTTGCGTCAGGTAATAATACTCGCCCTTCTTCTGCAACCATCTGTCGAAGCAGATAAATCCGAACTCATCGCGATTAGCCCATTCCCATCCATGCGCGGCGATCTGTGCTTTGAACACCTCAATAGTTGCCATCACATCGTCCAAAGAGTTGTGCGCTCCTTCGAACGGATGACCGTAATAACGCGTGTACGCAGAAGTTAAGTTGTTATGCAGTTTCTCGCCGTTCTCATCCACTTGACCTGCCGTATGAATGCGCTCCAGCAGCAAAGCATCGAACCATATACGATGTTCGAAATCAAAATCCAGACCTAACCGCTTCAGGTTATAATGCAAGATCGGCGCGTCATAGCCGTTGCCGTTGTATGACAAGAAATTCGCATTATTGGTGAAAGCGATAAAATCATCGTAGATGCTCCGCATACTCACGCCGTGCTCCTGCAAAAACGCTTTGCTGATATGATGAACGGCCTCTGCTTCTGCAGGTATCGTGAACTCACCTTCCGGCAAAATATACCAATCCCGCTGGTCGATCACCGACCAGTTATCCGTCTCAAACTTCACCAACGACAGTTGGATGATATGTTCTTTCTGCACATCGAGACCCGTAGTCTCGGTATCAAAACAAACTAAAATCATTCTACGTATAGCACTAATCCCTTCAGGTATTCACCTTCCGGGTGATAAATATTGATCGGATGGTCTTGCGGCTGATGTAACTGATGCAAGATCCGTACGTTTCTTCCTATGGAAGCTGCGGCGCTGAACACCGCCAAGCGGAAGGCTTCTTTATCTACCGCTTGCGAACAAGAGAACGTGAACAGGATTCCTCCCGGTCGAATCATCTCTATCGCCTTCGCATTAATCCGTTGATAGCCCCTCAACGCGTTCTTTACCGCATCGCGATGCTTGGCAAAAGCAGGTGGGTCAAGGATGATCAGGTCGTACGTCTTCCCTGCTGCTTTCTGTGCACTCAGATATTCGAACGCATCAGCGACTACTGCCTGGTGGTTCGTTGCCTTGGGGAAGTTACGCGCCACATTGATGGTCACCAGGTCTATCGCTTTCTGGCTGACATCTACCGAATCGACCGTTTGGGCACCGCCGCGGAGGGCGTACAGCGAGAATCCGCCGGTATAGCAGAACATATTCAGCACGTCTTTGCCCTTCGCATAGCGCTCCACTAAAGCCCGGTTCTCCCGTTGATCGACAAAGAAACCGGTCTTCTGTCCTCTCAACCAATCGATGCGGAAAGAAAGACCGTTTTCCATGGACCAGAATTCATCTAAATCTTTGATTTTTGATTCTTGATTTTTGATTAACCAGCCGGTTTTCTCTCCTTCGATCTGCGCTTTGAAAGGCAAAGTGTCGTCGGACTTGTAATAGACGTTCTGTATCTGCGGAACTGCCTCCATCAGCGCTTTCGCAATCTCATTGCGGCTTACATGCATTCCTACGGAATGAGCTTGTACCACCGCGGTGTCTGCATACACATCCACGATCAGTCCCGGTAAGAAATCGCCTTCGCCGTGAACGAGCCGATAGGTGTTATTGTCCGGCCGAATCAGTCCGATCGCTTCGCGTACTTTGTATGCCGCGCGAATACGTTCATGCCAGAAGTTCCTCGGCAGTTCCTCTGCGGCAAAGTCTAGGATTCTTACGGCGATAGACCCAACTTGCCAGTGTCCGACACCTAACGCCTCATTGGCACTCGAGCGCACGCAGACCATTTCGCCTTCTTCCGGCGCAGCACTCTTGTGCGAAGCGTCTAACACTACCTTCGCGATAGCGCCCGAGAAAACCCAGGGATGAAAACGCTTGAGGGATTCTTCTTTATGCGGTTTTAAAATTACAGTCGTCATATACTTTACACCTTACACTTTACACCTTATTCTACGCCGTGTGTCAATTCGTGATAGGCATGCAGCGACAAATTATCGCTCACATATTTCAAACTGTGCACATGCTTGAATCCGAGCGCTGCGATATAAGCCAATTCCATGTCAAAGACACAGTCTTTGTAGTCCGATTGCAATACGAAATCACAATTGGTATAGCAGATAGCCTTCGTAGTCGATAGTTGAGAGTCGAGAGTCGAGAGTTTCAGTTCCGGTTCTTTGTACGTCACATTCGGGTGATTCAACCTTACTTCGGTCACTTCCACCCAGGTGTCCAAGTCAAAATTGGCACTTCCGGCATAGCCGATATTGACCAATTCCGCCTCGCGATCCAAGTGCTGCAAACTCCTTATGATATTTATCGCGCCTACGCCCGTGAAGATCAGCTGAGCACCTGTCAAGTCCAGACCTAATTGCTCGCGCGCCCGGTCCAGCAACACCCGCTCGCCTTCTTCCGCCATGATAATGAATTTATTTGCCATAAATTTCAATTTTGCGTGCAAAATTACAATAAAATTTTGACATGTGCAAAAAAAAGCGTATTTTTGGGCATGTTTTACGGATATATTCGCGTAAGTTCCGATAAGCAGACGGTCGAGAACCAGCGATTTGAGATAGAACGGTTCTGCAAGGAAAACAATATCTCCATCGACGGATGGATAGAAGAAACGATCTCCGGTACCAAGGCGTATAAGATGCGTCGTTTGGGCATTTTACTCAAGAAAGTGCGGCAATCGGACACCATTGTTTGCACCGAATTATCCCGCTTCGGAAGGTCTCTTTTTATGATCATGGAGATCCTCAGTCTCTGTATGAAAAAAGGTTGCCGCGTATGGACAATTAAAGAAGGATATCGGCTCGGCGATGACCTTCAGTCGAAAGTGCTGGCATTCGCTTTTGCGCTGTCTGCGGAGATCGAACGAAACCTCATTTCGCAGCGAACCAAAGAAGCGCTGGCGCGACTGAAGGCAGAAGGAAAACGAGTAGGTCGACCCAAAGGGTCGCATTCCGCCAAACAATACTATAAACTGCATACCAAAGAAGCCCTTATTCGGCGTATGATAAAGGAAGAATATTCGTTATGTGAGATCGCGGATACGCTGCATGTTTCCCGCAACACGCTCCGCCGTTATTGTCGACTTTTTATGAATGCCTCCTAATGCTGTGATTCGTACCATTCCAGGCACAATGCACGCAGCCGATTTTCGTCACGAATGAGGGCACGCAGCGTCTCCAAACTGCGTACGTTACGTTCGCTATTTAACCATAAACGCATATACCCGCCTTCGGCGTATTTCTCCAACAGGTGCTCCTTGCTGCGGGCATACAAAGTCTCAAAATCTCCGTTCGGAAACAGTTTGGCGCTATAGGCCATCGTGCGATGAATGACCAAGGTCGGATTGATCTGCCGATCGGCTTCGGCTACGATCGCGCCATAGATGCTTCGCGGCGGGTTTTTACTGCTGGCACGATGGTCTTCTACCGCTTCGCGCATGGTCTGAATCTGCTCCTCCGTGAACCAGTTTCGTAAGGTTTGATCCGCCATCAGAATCTCCCCGGAATGAAGATGATGCCTCTCACGGTCAAAACGCAAACCCAAGTCGTGATACGCCGCAATGACATAGGCCATTTGCTCGTCGGCTCCATGCTCGCGGGCCAGTTTTAAACTCTCGTCAATCACCATAAGCGCATGGTCGCGTTGATGTCCTCCGTCGAAAGCATCATACTGCGGCAAAATAGACTGTTCTATATATTCCTGAATGGTCATTGGTGTTCCTCCTTCTGTCCTTATTCTGCCTGCAAAATTACAACAAAAATTGCATATATGCAAACTTTTGCGCATTTTCTGACGGAATTCTAAAAGAAAATTGGTATAAAATTTGCATATGTCAAAAAAATGTTGTAATTTTGCAAGCCAAATGTGCGGACGCGTATGTATGAGCGCGTATCGCATATGTAAAAAAGGAAGAAAAGACCCATCGTTAAAACGAACAAAATAACTAAAAAATATACGTATATGAAGTTTACAATTTCGAGTTCAAAACTCTTTTCGCAATTACAGGCTGTAAGCCGCGTGATTAACAGCAAAAACGCGTTGCCGATTCTGGACGACGTGTTGTTTGACTTGGTTGGTAATGAGTTGAAACTGACTGCTTCGGACGGCGAGACGACGATTCGTACCTCCGTAGAAGTGGAAGGTGTAGAAGGAGGCGGTAAAGTGGCTTCTGCTGCTAAGTTGCTGCTTGAGACGCTCAAGGAGTTCAGCGAGCAACCGCTGGTATTCACCATTGATGAGAATAACTTTGCCGTAAGCATGGTTAGCCAGAATGGTACTTATTCGTTTGTAGGTGTGAACGGCAACGAGTATCCGGAAATGCCGGAAGCTGAGGCTGATGCACGTACGCTGATGGTTCCTGCTAATGTGCTGCAGAGCGCTATTGAGAAGACGATCTTCGCTACCGCAGACGACGAGTTGCGTCCGGTGATGAATGGTATCTTCTTTGATATCGCAGAGGACAAGGTGACGATGGTTGCTACGGACGCTCACCGTCTGGTTCGCTACGCCAATGTAGGTGTTAAGCCCGGCGTGGCTGCAAGTTTCATCCTTCCGAAGAAACCGGCAGGCCTGCTGAAGAACCTGTTGGCGAAAGAGGAGAACGAGGTGAAAGTGACCTTCGGCGCAAAGAATGCATGTTTCGAGTTCGGCAGCACAATCATCGTTTGCCGTCAGATCGAGGGCCGTTTCCCGAACTACAATGCCGTTATTCCGCAGGCTAACCAGAATATCGTGACGGTGGATCGTCAAACGATCATCAATGCTTGTAAACGTGTGGCAGTCTTCGCTAACAACGGAACAGCACAGTTGCGTTTGGCTATCAGTGAGAACCAGATTAAGATTTCGGCGCAGGATATCGACTTCTCGACCAGCGCAGAAGAGACTATCAGCTGCTCGTACAACGGCATGCCGATGGCTATCGGTTTCAAGGCTCCGTTCCTGATTGATTTGCTTTCGTCGATTGAGTCGGCTGACGTACAACTGAAGTTGGCTGATCCGGCACGTGCAGGTCTCATCTTGCCGGCAGAGAACGCAGAGAACGAAGATCTGCTAATGCTGTTGATGCCGATGTTGCTGAATGATTAACGAGTAAACGAATTAATGAACTAACGAAGGATGAACTACCGTTCATTGACAAGTGCGGAGATCGCACAGCTGGAGGCGCAGGGATGTGAAGCGCGGAACTGGTCGGAGGTGGAAGTGGCAGAAAACTTCAACCCCCAGTACGTGCGTAACACGAACTTCTCCGGACATAACCGTTTGGGCGTGTTCGGAAAGGAGATCATGTTGCCCGGCGGGCTGATGATTCATTCGGGTATCTACAATGCGACTTTGCATAACTGCGAAGTAGGCAACGATGCTCATCTCTATAACATCCATAACTATATCGCCAACTATCATATCGGCGCTAACACCTGTATTGAGAACGTCAATGCGATCCTCGTGGATGGTAAGACGACGTTCGGTAATGGTGTGCGGGTGCCTGTGATGAATGAAGGGGGTGGTCGTGAGATCCCGATCTTTAACGAACTGAGTGCCAGCCTGGCGTATATCCTCACGCTGTATCGCCATCGTCCGCAGATGATTCATGCCTTGGAGCAAATGATCGATGCGTACGCGGAGGCACTGGCTTCCGACCATGGTTATATAGGCGATAACGTCTGCATCTTAAACTGCGGTTCGATCAAGAACGTCTATGTGGGTGACTATGCGGTGTTGCAAGGTGTGAGCCGCCTGAAGAACGGTACGATCAATTCGAATCAGTCGGCGCCGGTGCGTTTGGGTAGCGGTGTCAAATGTACGGATTTTATCATCTCTTCGGGTGTGGAGATAGGCGACTCGACCTTAGTGGACAAGTGCTTCGTAGGGCAGGGATGTATCTTCGATAAGCACTATTCGGCCGGAGAGAGTCTGTTCTTCAGTAACTGCCAGGGTATGCACGGTGAGGCTTGCGCGATCTTCGCAGGTCCGTACACGGTGACCCATCATAAGAGTACCTTGCTCATCGCG
>JAFXYK010000060.1 GCA_017541805.1 Paludibacteraceae bacterium | reverse complement strand
CCATGCAAAAAATCACAGATAAAGAATTCGTACCATCCCTTTCATCAGCTAATAATTACTATACATATCAGACTCACTTTACTAATTTAGATTTCAACATCGGTGACACCATTGATAAAATCAAAAATGGGCCCTCATTATCAGCGCCCTCGATGAGATCGCATGGTTGCTCAACATCCGCGGAAAAGATGTGGAATATAACCCCGTGGTGATCAGTTACGTGGTGCTGGAGGCCGATAAATGTACGCTGTTTGTAGATGCGAACAAAGTGGACACGGTGGCGCAGAACTACTTGGATTTCAATAACATCGACATCCAGCCCTACGAGGCCGTCTTCGCGTATATCGCAGGCCTCAGCGGCACGGTTATCTACGATGGTGCACGCGTCAACGAGGCGCTGTACGAAGCGATCCCTGAGGGATGCGAGAAGAAAGAGACCAAGTCCCCGATCCTCATCGACAAAGCGAAGAAGAATGCCGTCGAGCTGGAAGGTGAACGCCTGGCGATGAAGCAGGATGCGGTAGCGTTGACGCGTTTCTTCAAATGGCTCGAAGAGGAAGCATTTGCGAACGGCAAGACCCAGACCGAGTGTACCTTGGCGGACCAGCTGCATGCTTTCCGCGCGATGGGAGAGAACTTCACGGACGAGTCTTTCGGCACGATCGCCGGTTATCAAGGCAACGGCGCCATCGTCCATTATGCGGCTACGCCGGATAACTGCGCAGTAGTCCACCCCGAAGGCATGCTGCTGCTCGACAGCGGTGGCCAGTACCTCGACGGCACGACGGATATCACCCGTACAGTGTGGCTCGGCGGACGTATACCGCAGCAGGCGAAACTCGATTATACCTATGTGCTCAAAGGACATATCGCACTCGCCACGGCACGTTTCCCCAGAGGCACGAGAGGCAACCAACTGGATGCGCTGGCTAAGCAGTATATGTGGGCGGCAGGTATCACGTACGGTCACGGTACCGGTCACGGTGTAGGCCATTTCTTAGGCTGCCACGAAGGCCCGCAGAACGTACGTACAGACAATAACCCGACGGCACTGGAAGTGGGACATATCGTCTCGGATGAACCGGGTATATACCGCACCGGTAAATGGGGCATCCGCACGGAGAACCTGATCACTGTCATTCCCGCCAAACAGACCAAGGCGACGACCACCGAAGACGAGTGGCTGGCCTTTGAGACCCTCACCCTCTGTTTCTATGACACGAACCTCATCGAGATGAGTATCATGACCGAAGAGGAGATCGACTGGCTCAATGCGTACCATGTACGCGTGTACAAAGAAATAGCCCCGCTGCTGAATGCAGACGAGGCTAAATATCTGGCACGTAAGTGCGCCGCGATCGAGTTAGAGTAACTCTACGCTTCGGTTCACGAACTTCGCGAGGGCTTCGCCTTTCAGTTGACCGGAAGCCAACAGCGCGATGTCGATGAGTTGTTTCATCCTATCTTCCTGCCCTTCGGTTTTGTCCACCAAAGCTTGAATGGCAGGATGATTGGTATTCAGGACGAGGTTATAACTATCCGGCATGTTACCGTAGAAAGCCATACCTTGCTGGTGCGCGGACATCTCTTTCATTCGGCGCATGAACTCGTTCTGGGTCAGGAAGACCGGCAGGGCGTCCGCCGCAGCGGCTTCGCATGTTACGTTATAACGTAACTTATCCTCTGCTGAAGGCAGCAAGCCTTCGAAGGCCTTGCGCAGCCCTTCTTTCTGCTCGTCGGTGTAGTTATCCTTCGCCGTGTCCTCTTTCTTAATCAGGTTCTCAATCGTGTCGCTATCGACGCGCACGAAACGCAGACTACCCGAATGGCCTGTCTCGGAGTGCTCGGAAGCACTTTTTTGCTCGGCCTGCGACATACAGTGGACATCCAGTTCGCCGTCCATCAGCAGCACGTCATAGCCCTTCGCTTTCGCGCGCTCGATATAGGTATAGTTAGCATCCGGATCCTGCGTATAGAGGATGACCATGTTACCGTCCTTATCGACCTGGTTCTCACGCACTTTGTCCTTGTATTCCTCGAGGGTGAAGTACTGCGCGTCGAGGTTCTTGACGAGCGCAAAACCGGTCGCTTTCTCGTAGAACTTCTCGTCGGTGAGCATGCCGAACTGGATGAACATCTTGATGTCGTCCCATTTCTTAGCGAAGTCCTCTTTGTCGGCTTTGTACAGTTCCGCGAGCTTGTCGGCGACTTTCTTGGTGATGTAGCCGGAGATCTTCTTGACGTTGTTGTCGGACTGCAGGTAACTACGGCTGACGTTCAGCGGGATATCGGGGCTGTCGATCACGCCGTGCAGCAGCGTCAGATATTCCGGCACGATGTTCTCCACCTCGTCGGTCACATAGACCTGGTTGCAATAGAGCTGGATCTTATTGCGGTGTACATCGAGGTTCGTCTTGATCTTCGGGAAATAGAGGATACCCGTCAGGTTAAACGGATAATCGACGTTGAGGTGGATGTGGAACAGGGGCTCGTCCAGCTGCATCGGATAGAGTTCGTGATAGAACTTATCGTAATCCTCATCCTTCAGGTCGGCCGGTTTGCGGGTCCACGCCGGGTTAATATCATTGATGATATTCTCCTCGTCCAGCTCGATCTCCTTGCCGTCTTTCCATTCTTTCTTCTTACCGAACGCAATCTCTACGGGCAGGAACTTACAGTATTTCTTGAGCAGTCCTTCTATCGTCGCATCCTCGAGGTACTGACTGAACTCATCGTCTATATGGAGCACGATGTCTGTGCCTCGCTCGGACTTGATGGTGTCCTCCATCGTGTACTCGGGATTGCCTTCGCACGACCAATGAACGGCTTTCGCATCCTCTTTGTAGGACTGGCTAAAGATCTCCACTTTCTTCGATACCATGAACGCCGAGTAGAAGCCCAGACCGAAATGACCGATAATCGCTTCGGCTTTGTCTTTGTACTGGTTGAGGAACTCCTCCGCGCCGGAGAACGCGATCTGGTTGATGTATTTATCCACCTCTTCGGCTGTCATTCCTATACCATGGTCCGACACGGTGAGCGTCTTCTTCGCTTTGTCAATCGACACACGTACACGAAGGTCGCCCAGATCACCCTTCACTTCACCAACGGAAGACAAAGTCTTCAGTTTCTGCGTTGCATCCACGGCATTCGAGATCAACTCACGCAAGAAGATCTCATGATCCGAATACAAAAATTTCTTAATCACGGGGAAGATGTTATCACTCGTCACCCCAATATTTCCTTTACTCATAT
>JAFXYK010000059.1 GCA_017541805.1 Paludibacteraceae bacterium | reverse complement strand
ACGTCAGCCTCCTCGCCCGGTTCAGGACGCTCTGCTTTCTCAAGAATCTCAACGGTGGATTTCTTTGCGGTCTCCAACAAACCATTGTAGTTAGTCAGTTTACCGGTAACTTTAACTTTGTCACCTACATAAACCTGCTCAGAAGCTACGCCCTGATAAATCTCCAGTGCGCCGTCTGCATTCGAGGCTGCAGTACCTTGAGCGTCTGCAATCCAGAAGATTTGGTTTCCATACTGAGCCCAACCACCATCTTCCGATCCTTGCATAGCAGTTACATAACCTTCGATCTCATAGGTCGTCTCGGTGGTAGCACCTTGCTCCAATTGACCTGCGATCTGAAGAGCCTCAGCAACAGTGATAGCGTTCATTGATACTGCAAAAAGAGCAGCAGCAACAAAAGTGAAAAATTTCTTCATGATAAATGAATTTTTGATTGTTAAATAAAAAAGTTGTTTAAAAATATGTTGTATAACATAATATGCTATATAGGTCACATTTTCGCTGCAAAGGTACGAATAATATTTGATATGAGCAAATAAAAATACTTTTTTTTTCAAAATTGTTTATTTACTTGCGTATTCAGATTTTTTTTTGTACCTTTGTGCCCAAATTGGTAAGTATGGCAAAATTATTGATTATAGACGACGAACGCGGTATACGGAATACGCTCCGCGAGATTTTGGCAGACGAAGGACACGAGGTGGAAGTAGCCGAAAACGGTAAGGCCGGTTTAGAGATGGCGCTGGCGAAAACCTACGACCTCATTTTCTCGGATATTAAGATGCCCGAGATGGATGGCATTGAGGTGCTTTCGGCCTTGAAACAAGGAGAAGAAGCGATCGAGACGCCGGTTGTTATGATCACGGGGCACGGCGATGTAGAGACGGCTGTGCAAGCGCTCAAGCTGGGTGCGTATGACTTCTTACTCAAGCCGCTCGACCTCAACCGTATTCTTATCACCACCAAGAATGCCTTGGAATCCAAGTCGCTGCGTCAGGAGACGAAGCAGTTACGTAAGAGAGTGGCTGCCAAGGGACCGCAGATGATCGGCGAGAGTGCAGCTATCGCACATGTACGCGATATAATAAGTAAGGTCGCTCCGACCGAAGCGCGTGTGCTCATCACCGGAGAGAACGGAACGGGCAAAGAAGTAGTAGCCCATCTCATTCATGAGAACTCAGCCCGCGCAAACGGACCGATGGTAGAAGTGAACTGCGCCGCTATTCCGAGTGAGTTGATCGAGTCCGAACTCTTCGGCCACATGAAGGGTTCGTTCACCGGCGCAGTAAAAGACCGTGCAGGTAAGTTTGAGCAGGCCGACGGAGGTACACTCTTCCTTGATGAGATAGGCGATATGAGTCTGGCGGCACAAACGAAAGTGCTGCGAGCGCTCCAAGAGAACGAGATCACGCGTGTGGGATCGGACAAAGCCATCAAAGTGAATGTGCGCGTGTTAGCGGCGACCAATAAGAACTTAGCCGAAGAGATCGCTAAGGGAAATTTCCGCGAAGACCTGTTCCATCGTCTGAATGTCATTCCTATCCAAGTGCCGGCGCTCAATAAGCGCTTGGAAGATATTCCGCTCTTGGTCGATTATTTCACGGCACAGATTTGCGCGGAACAAGGTATCGCACCGAAGACTTTTGATGCAGCGGCGATAAAAGCGCTGCAAACGAAGGATTGGACCGGTAACATTCGCCAGTTACGCAATGTAGTGGAGCGACTCATCATCCTTGCCGGCAACACCATCACGAAAGAAGACGTAGATTTATACGCATGATTTTACGATCCATCAACATATTAAACTACCGCAATATCCGCGAAGCGAGTATGGACTTTTCGCCCAAACTCAATTGTTTCGTGGGTTTGAACGGTCAGGGTAAGACCAATGTGTTGGACGCGATCTATCTGCTTTCGTTTACGAAATCGGCCTATACTTCGCAAGACAGCCTCAACATCACGCACGGCGAAGACATGGCGATGGTGCAGGGCACCTATGATGAGTTCACTATCTCTTGCGGCCTTCGCCGAGGCGTGAAGAAGCAGTTCCGCAAGGATAAGAAAGACTACCCGCGCTTGTTGGACCATATCGGACTCATTCCGCTGGTGATGGTCTGTCCGGCGGATCACCAGCTGATCGAAGAGGGTTCGGAGGAGCGTCGCCGGTTCATGGATGTGGTGATCGGTCAGCGCAACCGCAAATATCTGGATTGTCTGGCGAAATACAATGCCTTGCTCAAACAACGCAATGCGCTGTTGAAACAATATGCTGACGCACCGACGCCTCCGGACGATTTGCTGGAGGTGCTCGAGTGGCAAATGGTAGAACCGGCGGAGTATATTTTCAAAGCCCGCACGAACTTCTTTACGGAGTTCGAACCGTATTTTCAGGAGGTATATAAAACCATCAGCGGTTCAGCCGAACTCCCTGCGCTGTGCTATATCAGCCAACTACAGAACCGCGATTTACGCGAAGCGTACGTCAGGACGCGGCAGCGTGATCTGATTCTCGGATGGACGTCGCAGGGGCCGCATAAAGATGACTTGGATATGCGGCTCGGTGAATACCCGCTGAAGCAAGTGGGCAGCCAAGGTCAGCAACGCACATTCGTGCTCGCGATGAAATTGGCACAGGCTTTGTACTTAGCGGATAGTACGGGAGAAGCGCCGATATTATTATTGGATGATATCTTCGACCGGTTGGATAGCGAACGCGTGGAGCGCATCGTAGCGATGGTTCAAGGGGAGCAGTTCGGTCAGATCTTCATCACCGACACCGACCGCCAGCACTTGACAGAGATCATTCAACCCGGTCCTGATGCGAAGATATTCCATGTAGAAAATGGTCAAATTGCGTAACATAGTAGTCTGTATTCTGTCAGCGGTAGCGGTCAGTACTCTGTCAGCCGAAGGCGGTCCCATTAACTTCCGTGGGGCATGGATAGCGACGGTAGCCAATATCGATTGGCCTTCGCCGGAGGCTGTGGGGGATACGCAGAAGCAGCAAGAAGAGATGGTGTGGATACTGGATTCGCTGGAGAGTGTGGGTATCAATGCCATCATTTTCCAGGTGCGGCCTACTTCCGATGCGCTGTATCAGAGTGAACTGGAACCCATCAGCCATTGGTTGACCGGCACACAAGGCACATGGGGAGAACAGGAGCCTTGGGACCCGCTGGCATGGACCATCGAGCAGGCGCATGAACGGAATATGGAGGTACACGTGTGGTTGAATCCCTACCGCGTCAACCTCGCCAAGACCGACACCTCTATCTTAGCGCTTGATCATATCATGCGGCAACACCCGGAATGGTTCTGGTGCTACGCCAAGCAGTGGTATTTCGATCCGGGGCTGGACATCACTTGCGACTGGATATGTACCGTAGTGAGCGACATCGTGGACCGCTACGACATCCAGGCCATTCACATGGATGACTATTTCTATCCATATCCTGCGGGCGGCAAACCGCTTCCGGACACGAAGACGTTTGAGCAATACCCGCGCGGATTCACGGACATACGCGATTGGCGGCGGGCGAATGTCAACCGAGCCATCGAAGAGATCAGCCGCGCGATCCATGAATGCAAACCGGAGGTGCAGTT
>JAFXYK010000058.1 GCA_017541805.1 Paludibacteraceae bacterium | reverse complement strand
GGAGGCGATATCGTCCGCGGAGGTGCTACGGTCATCCTCGCCATGAGCGACGGACGCAAAGCCGCCAAAGCGATGCATGAATACCTAACCGCGCAAGACTGATAGCCAGTGAGTGTATTAGCGGCCATAGTACTGTCGTCCACGATCCTGACAAGCCATCCGATCACGGAGCAGGCGAACATGTCGGTGTATGTGAAGAACCTGACAACAGGAGAACTGATAGATGCGCATCGCGAAGATAAAGTAGTGCCCCCGGCGTCGGTGATGAAACTGCTGACAACCGGAGCGGCACTGGAGATCTTAGGCGCAGACTATCAGTTTCCTACCGTCATCGAGTACACGGGCGTCATTCGTCAGGATACCTTGCATGGCAACCTCTATATCCGCGGCGCATGTGACCCGTCCTTGGGCGACAAAGGGCAGACTAACTTCTTTTATAAATGGATGAAAGCCGTGCGTGCTGCCGGCATTCAGTATATTGACGGAGGTGTAGTGGCCGACATGACGATGCTCGACGGCGAGGCGCAGAACCCCAACTGGCTATGCGAAGATGCGGGAAACTACTATGCGCCCGGCATCTTTGCCCTGAACTACTACGGGAACACGATGAATATTGTGCTCAAGAGTAGCGAAGTGGGATCTGTAGCGGAGGTAGTGAAAACGGAACCGCAAGTGGAGGATGTGGTGTTTATCAACCATATCCGCTGCGCGAAGATAGACTATGACGGTGCTTTCGTGAGCGGACTGCCGTATAGTAACGAACGCTATCTGACCGGATCGGTGCCTTCCAAACTGGGCACGTTCGGCGTCCGCGGAGACTTACCGAATCCCGGTTTGCTGCTGGCCCGCCATTTTACCAAAATGCTGCGTGAATCCGGAGTAGGGGTGAAACGTGAAGCGACGTACATCGCGGATTATAACCCGATAACACCGCCGAGAATGGAGATATACACGCATTATTCGCCTAAGTTATCGGAACTGATCCAAGAGACCAATGTGAATAGCAATAACCTGTACGCTGAGGCAATCTTCCGTTTCTTGGGTACGCGCTACGGCTTGCCGGGCACTATCCCTAACAGTCAGAATCTGCTCAAAGAGTTCTGGCAGAACAAAGGCGTTCACATGCAGAATGCCATCATCAAAGATGGCTGTGGCCTTGCGCCGCAGGACGCAGTGAGTGCCAAAGCGTTCGTGGAATTGCTCACGTACATGCATCGCAGTAAATATGCCGAAGCCTGGATCGCTTCGTTGCCGATTAGCGGGCAGACAGGGACACTCAAATCGCTGTGCGCCAAGACCGAACTGGAAGGACGCATCCATGCCAAGAGCGGTACGATCGCCGGCACAAAGAATTTCGCCGGATACATCGATATGCCGAACGGAGACACTTGGGTGTTCGCGATCTTGATCAACTCAGCGCCGGGCAAAGCGAAGAATATACAAACGGTGATACAAGAGTATTTGCTCGATGTATATAGCAAGCACCAATAGTACCAATACCCTTTTGCGGGAGTTGATAGCAAAAGGCGAATGGCCGGAAGGCGAGCACTTCCTGTATGCCGGCTACCAAACAGCCGGTCGTGGACAGACTGGAAACGGGTGGGAGAGTGAGGCAGAGAAGAACCTGCTGTGCTCCATCCTATTGCCGCCGCGTAAGAACCTGTTTGAACTCAATATGGTCGTAGCTGTTGCGGTGCAGCGGTTGTTAGGAGAAGCCTTTACCATCAAGTGGCCGAATGACATTTACTACGGAGATAAAAAAGTCGCCGGCATATTGGTGGAGAACGCCATCATCGGCAATGAGATAAAGTATTCCATCGCCGGAATAGGACTGAATGTCAATCAGGTCGAATGGCAAAGCGATGCACCGAACCCTGTTTCGCTGAAACAAATAACAGGCCGGACGTACGACATCGATGCCTTGATGCAAAAGCTTTACGAGCAAGTGCAAAAAGCTTTGCAGGAAGATGTGTGGGATTATTATAAAGCGCATCTCTACCGCCGCGAAGGATTCTGGCCGTTCGTAGAACGGGAAGTAACAACCGCGCCGACAATGAACGCAGGCCAAGAGGCCAAGGAGCAGTTCCGTGCGTGCATCGAAGACGTCTTACCTACCGGCGAGATCGTGTTAAGAGACCAAGAAGGAAAACAACGAAAATATCATTTTAAACAAATACGATACGTAATATGAAAAGTATCATCATCACCGGCGGAGCCGGATTTATTGGGAGTCATGTAGTGCGCCTGTTCGTGAACAAATATCCGGACTATCGCATCATCAATGTGGATAAACTGACCTATGCCGGTAATCTGGCGAACCTCAAGGACATCGAAGATAAACCGAACTACCGCTTCGTGCGCGCGGATATATGCGATTTTGAGACGATCTATGCGTTAATACAGGAAGAGCATGTGACCGGTGTCATTCACTTGGCTGCCGAGAGTCACGTGGACCGCTCCATCAAAGATCCGTTCACTTTTGCGCGCACCAATGTGATTGGTACGCTCTCTATGCTGCAGGCCGCCAAACTGTATTGGGAGTCTCTGCCGGAGAAATACGAAGGCAAGCGCTTCTATCATATCTCTACGGACGAGGTATATGGCGCATTGGAACTGACGCACCCGGAAGGTATCGAACCGCCATTCACCACCAAAGCGTCGTCCGGCGAACATCACCTGGCGTACGGCGATGATTTCTTCTATGAGACGACGAAGTACAATCCTCATTCTCCCTATTCGGCTTCCAAAGCATCGAGTGACCACTTCGTCCGTGCCTTCCACGATACCTACGGCATGCCGACGATTGTCACCAACTGCTCGAATAACTACGGCCCCTATCAATTCCCGGAGAAACTGATTCCGCTCTTTATCAATAATATCCGTCATCGCAAACCGCTGCCGGTATACGGTAAGGGTGAGAACGTACGCGATTGGCTCTATGTAGTGGATCACGCGCGTGCCATCGACCTCATCTTCCACAAAGGAACGATCGCTGAGACCTATAACATCGGCGGTTTCAACGAGTGGAAGAATATCGATATCATCAAGACTGTTATCAAGACCGTCGATCGCCTCTTGGGACGGCCGGAAGGCGCAGACCTCGACCTCATCACTTTCGTCACCGACCGCGCCGGACACGATATGCGCTATGCGATCGACTCGACGAAGTTACAACGTGAGTTAGGATGGGAACCCTCCCTCCAGTTCGAAGAAGGTATTGAGAAAACCGTTCAGTGGTACCTCGAGAACCAGGAATGGCTCGATAACATCACCTCCGGTGAGTACGAGAAATACTACGACGATATGTACAAGAACAGATAAAAAAAGAGGATGCCGAAGCATCCTTTTTTATGCATTCCGATAAGCTTTCGGAGTTTGGCCTACATGCGACTTGAAGAAGCGATTGAAGAAGGCCACATTGTCGAAACCTAAACTTAACGCGATCTCTTTGATCTGCAAGTTAGTGATCTTCAATTGACTCTTGGCGTCGGTGATAATAGCCTCAATGATGATATCGCCTGCCGTGCGGTCTCCCACCGACTTGATAGTCGAGCATAAGTGCGGCAAGGTCAGGCGCATCGCCTCTGCATACTGACTCACGTGATGCCATTCCTGATAGTGCTTCAGCACCAATTGGCAGTATTCCTGATAGATCTCCGTCTTACGATCCTGCGGCTTCACGAGATATTCGTCCTGCTCATGCGCATACTTGGCATAACTCGTCTGCAGCAGGTTGAAGATATGTACCATCTTCTCGCTATCCAACATCGTCGGTGTCGCATTCAGCGCTTTAACGATCGTGTCGTACATCGAGCAAAGCACTTCCGCATGGTTCTCACTTACGCTCAGTTTCGGCGAGTGGAGCTGCAGCGCAGAAAGCGACATCTTGTTATTCACCGTGTGCTTCTCCAGGAACTTACTGCCGAATACAATCCAATACACCAAGGCATCTTCGGAGAACTCACGAATCAACAGGAAACTACCGGGCTCCAACAGCAATACATCATTTGCTTTGAAGTCATACTCTGTCACATTAATCGTAGCATGTGCAGTGCCGCGCACCAAAAGCGCATACACACCGCACTTGATTTTACACGGATAGCGACCGTATTCATTCATCAGTTTACCACTCGCATCTCCGATCATATAGTCGCCGTACGGACAGTCGACGATAGGGATATTGTTCTCTTTCATCTTAATAATTGTATCAAAAATCGGTGCAAAGGTACACTTTTTTTATGATATATGCAAATTTTTGCGCACTTTTTATTGTAAAAAGAGTGTAGGGCTGGGAATCTTGACGGTATGACGAATAATTTGACCGTCATAATCGATATATGCTTCGCTATATGGCACGTCTGTTTGACTCAGTTGACGCATGTGCCGTGCTACTTTATTGGCTGCGTCCAGCATTGGTCCGCGACCACGTTGCTGGATGAACGAATGGATCTTACCGCCGAGGAACTCACCTTGTTCATTGACCTGAACAACCACCACCGGTGCATAGCCCTTCACGCTCTCCAGGCTTACCCCGTAAGGCGTGCAGAAATTACCCAAACTGTAGGCAATGAAATGACCTTTATATACCTCGATACAGCGTACCACATGCGGGCCGTGTCCGTACACGATATCCGCTCCGTTGTCAATGCAGAAATGGGCAAACTCTCTGAGTGATCCGCGGTCTTCGCCGATATAACTCTCCGGTCCTTCCGGTAGATGACTGTATTCAATGCCTTCTCCTCCGCCGTGAAACGAAACGATGATGATGTCGCTTGTAGCGCGCAGGGTATCCAAAATCTGCTTGACATGTGCCATGTTCCGGTGCTTCAGCGTATAGCGGTTATGACCGAAAGCGCAGATACCGAACCGTATTCCGGCGCGTTCTACGACAGCCCATTCCTTGCGACCGGCAATGCCGGAGAAAGCAATACCCTGTCCCCTCAAAGCGCGTTCAGACGAAATGATACCTTCCAAACCGAAGTCATTGGCATGATTATTGGCCATACTCATATAGTCGTAACCTGCCTCGGTCAACCGCGGCGCAAAACCCGTAGGTGTGCGGAAAGCATAACTGTATTTCCCTTTCCCTTTGGTGCAGTGACCTTCATCGCACAAGGTGCCTTCCAGATTACCTAAGGTGATATCAGCGGATTGCATCACTTGTCGTACATCCGCAAAAAGGTGTTTGCCCGAATCAACCGGTAACTGCATCTTCGGATAGGTGGTACCCATCATCACGTCGCCGGTAACAGCCACAGTGATCGTGTCCGCCAGCAGATGAGCGGAGCATAGACACAGAACCAATATGATCAGTCGGGCTTTCTTCATATCTTTTAAAAAAGAAGAACCACTTGCGTAGTTCTTCCGTTGACCTAAATGCGTTTCGCTGCTTAAGCCATTTTATTCACAAAGCGAGCTAATTTCGATTTGAGGTTAGCAGCCTTGTTGGTGTGAATAATGTGACGCTTAGCCAGTTTGTCGAGCATAGAGCTTACTTTCGGAAGCGCAGCAGCTGCTGCAGCTTTGTCAGTAGTCTTGCGCAAGTCACGCACTGCATTACGTGCGGTTTTTGCATAATAATGATTGTGTGCTTTGCGCGTTGCCGTTTGGCGAATACGCTTCAAAGAGCTTTTATGATTTGCCATCTTTGTTGTTTGTTTTGTGGTCCGTCTCGCGAACCTTAATTAGTAATATCCGTCGGCTTTGAGAGGATCCGCCTCAGGACTTGACTTTAGGGAAGGTCTTTGTAGTGCCAAGGGGAATCGAACCCCTATTGCAAGAATGAAAATCTTGAGTACTAACCGTTATACGATGGCACCGGAGCGTTCTCCGCAGGAAAGGGCATCACCATACCCCAGACGAAAAAGCGTGCAAAATTACTGCTTTTTTTTGAATTGACAAAATTTTTTCGCATTTTTTTTACTTTAATGCGTGTTTTTGTGCCAAATAGGCCGCTAAATACTCCTGTTCCGGTTGTCCCGGTGTAGGAATAAGTTCCGCTTTATCAATCAATCCCAAGGCGTCTAAGTCCATGATAGTGGAGTATCCGGAGCGAGCGATGATATGCTTGGCGCCGCATAGAGCAGCTGCTAACTCGCCATCGTTCATTGTCGGCACAATGGTGATATTGCCTCGTTTAATGCGGGTGTTGGGCCGGTGCATCAGACCTTGTACGATGAGCACTTTCTCTTGCTGACCGGCGTAGCGCTTCATCACCTCGTTCTCTAACAATGTGCGATGGGGCTCCAATCCGCTGAGGACGGCTACGACATCGTAATACGAAGTACTTGTAGTACGCAGAAGATTCTGAAAACGGCTGAGCGGTCCTATATATTCCACTTGGGCTGCAGTATGACTCAGTGCGCCGGCCAGACTCTTTTTCGGATCTTCATAGTCAGGCACCCACACCTTATTATATCGCGTATACACACGTGCGTGCAAGCGCGATGCGATGGACTCCAACCATCTCAGGCCTTTGGGAAAGAGTATATGTAACTGATGCGTGATATAGATGCACTCGGTGCGCTTGTTGTATAGACCGAAACGGTTGTCAGAGATGACACGGTCCATCATTTCTTCGCGTAGTAGAGTCTTCAACATCAGGTGGTCTTTGTATGACCAAGCCATCAGTTTCGGAAGTGCCCGAAGCATGGCGAACACTTGACTCTTGCCTTTGCTGTAGCGCAGGTTCAGAGGAGCTAAATAAGTATATCGAAGTTTTGGAAAATGTTTGCGAAGCAGTGTCAGACTCTCGCCATCCCCGCCTAAGATCACTTCATGTCCTTCGTCCAACAAGCGCTGAACGACAGGCACACAGCGGCTGGCATGACCTAAGCCCCAATTAAGCGGTGCAACGAGAATCTTCATTTTTAAGCGGAAATAGAAACGTCAAAACCCTTGGCAATCAGCGGTGCGGCGATAGCCTCCATCTCTGCGCGTGGGATCTTCTCCAGATTTTCCTCCGGCGTCTTGCGGTCAATGACGTAAATCATTATTTGCTTAGGGTGAAGGAAGTCTACTGCTTCGTACCATGCCGTCAGCTCTTTACCAGCTGTATTGTCTAGGATTACCCCTTGATGCGTACCTTTTAGGAAGCAGGTCTGCAGGGTGAAATCGCCATCAAACTGAGTGAGCCAATGGAGGAGTGTTTCCACGGTCAAGTGTTCGTTGACCGGCAGGTCGATGCGGCGCATCATCTCATCAGTAGCGGCATCCAGTTTGAGGATCCGGTTGTCGCATAGTTTCAAGGCTTGGACCACCTCCGGTCGACCGAGTTGCGTGGAGTTGGATAGCACACTCACTTTGGCATTCGGGCAATAGCGATCCCGCAGCGCACAGGTATCTTGGATGATGCCTAAGAAATCAGGATGCAAAGTTGGTTCACCGTTTCCGGAGAAAGTGATCACATCCAAAGGAGTCGTCATGTTTTGCAACTTCGCCTCCAGCGCGGCTTTGATCTCTTCGCGGGTTGGTAACTTCGGGTGACTGACCGGTGTGTTCCATCCGCACTCGCAGTACACGCAGTTGAACGTGCACAGTTTATGCTCCAGCGGCATGATCTCCATGCCGAGGCTGATGCCTAACCGACGGCTGTGAATAGGACCATATACGATACTATCAAACAACATTCACCTATAATCTTTCACTTTTCACCTTTACTACACATTGAGCACCCGGTTTCCCAAGAGCTTGCATATCTCATTTCGTTGGGCTAACAGCAGCGGTTGATGTGCTAACAACGTCATCTGCCGCTCCCAGTTGTTCTCCGCTTGTGCTTCTTTGAGGTTTTTCTCCAGTTCCTCAATCTGACCGTTTATAACCGTCAGTTTGATCTCGTACAGCAACTGTGCTACCAGTTCTCCTAAGCGAGTCTCTCCGTCCATAGTTGCAAAGCGGTATTTCTCCGCAATCATATCGATCGCCAACGCACTAATGGCTTGGTCGGAATGGAACTTATAGAACGTCTCTGCCTTGAAGCCGGTGTCCTTATAATGGCGTTTGAACTCGTCCATGATCGATTGATAAACAGGTTGCGGCGCCTTGATATCATCGTTCTCCAGTGTGCCGATAATCACTTCACCGATCGTGTAGATGCTGTCTTCCACTTCAATCGGCCGTTCGCCATAGCGCACGATTAACTGCATGAGGTTGTAGTAGTTCTGCTCGAGCGGTGTCTTCGGAGTGATCGGCGCAACCGGATCCTTCGGCGCGCTTGGTGTGTTCTGTGCTTTTTCCTCGGCTTTCTGCTGCGCGTTGAAACTCTCTTTGCGCAGTTTCAGCACTTCCACCGTCAGCACTTTCTCACTTATCTTAAGTCGCTCGGCGCAGTCTTTGATATAAACCTGCCGCGTGATGATATCCGGGATGATGGCGATGGACGCTGTGATGTCTTTGATCAGTTCGGCGCGTTTGAACGGATCGTCTCCGGCGTCTTTGCTGAGCAGGGCAGACTTGAACCGAATAAAATCCGTCTGGTGCTCCTCGATATAACGAATGAACTCCGATGCGTCGTGGTTCTGTGCGTAGCTGTCCGGATCTTCTCCGTCCGGCAACAACACCACTTTGACGTTGAACCCAGCCTCCAAGAACATGTCAATACCTCGCAGCGCGGCGTGGATGCCGGCGGCGTCACCGTCATACAGCACGGTGATATTACTGGTGAAGCGCTTTATCAGCCATATCTGCGGTTTGGTGAGGGCAGTACCGCCGCTGGCAACGACGTTCTCAATACCGGACTGATGCATGGAGATAACATCCATCTGACCTTCTACCAAGTAACACCTGTCTGCACGGGAGATCGCCTGTTTGGCTTGGAAAAGACCGTATAACTCATTCGTCTTCGAGTAGATAATCGAATCCGGAGAGTTGACGTATTTGCCTACGTTGTCTTTCTTTTTCAGGATACGTCCGGCGAAAGCTACGGGTTTACCGCTGACCGTGAAGATAGGGAACATCACGCGGTCGCGGAAGCGGTCATAGATACGTCCGTCTTCACTCTTGCCGACCACACCCACACCGATCTTTGTATCCACGTTATTCAGGATGAACTTCTCCTGAAAACCGTTTTTCTTCAGGGCCGCAGCCAAAGGATTACCTTTCTCCGGCGAGTACCCCAGTTGGTATTTGCGAATGATATCGTCCCTCAGACCGCGTTCGCGGAAGTAACTCAAACCGATTGCTTGTCCTTCCGGCGTGTTCCATAATTGGTCTTGGAACCATTTATTGGCGAAGTCATTGACAACGAACATCGACTCGCGGTCGTCTTGCCGTTGCTGCTCTTCCGCGGTCATCTCGCGCTCCGGCACGTCAATGTGGTATTTCTTACCTAACTGCTTGAGCGCCTCCACGTAACTGCATTGCTCGATCTCCATGATGAAACCGACCGCATTCCCGCTCACGCCACAACCGAAGCACTTGTAGATTCCTTTGGACGGACTGACGGTGAACGACCCTGTCTTCTCGTTGTGGAAAGGACAGAGACCGGTCAAGTTGGCGCCGCGTTTACGAAGCGTCACGTAGTCCGCCACGACTTCTTCTATCTTCGCCGCGGAGTGGATCTTATCTATGACATCGCGTGGAATCATGATCAATCATTATACCACAAATATACACCAATCTTGATGTTCCATTGGTCGAGTCGACCGCGCGTATAGTGGTCTTTCGGATTGCCGGCAGCATCCACAAACTGGTTGTTAGCATACGGATTCAACAGACCGAAGTCATATCCGCCGCGAACAAAATAACGTTTGTATTGGAATCCGGCACCTACGCCCCAAGTGACATTCAGTCGCTTGAAGTGTTCGTTCTCATTGTCGTTTTTGTAACCGTTATAGTGTATGTGGGTAACATCAGCACCTTGATCTATTTGGTGATCGGCACGCATGTCCAGTCCTATTCCGCATTGGATCGTCGGACCCGTGTACAACATCAGGTAGGTCTCTTTCGCCACTTCGAACTTATACTGCCAATCCACAAAAACTTCCGCTTCGTGATACGTGATCAACTGACGAGAGCGCGGGTACGGAATACCATAGGCATTCTTTGAGATCCAACCGCTGTTGTACGCGCCGAAGGTGTAGTTGATACCCATGCTGGCTCCGAAACCGGCAATGAAACTGGCGTCATACACAACACCCACTTTGAATCCCTTCATCTTCACTACCACGTCCAAGGTGTCTTTCGGATTGGAATCCGCCGTGTTGATACGCAGGATCGGTTGCGCCCATCCCAGATGAATACCAAAACCCTGTTTCGGCAGGTCCACAGCCATCGCACTGATAGCTGTACAAGCCATAACGATTGTAACAAAAAACTTTTTCATATTCATTAATTCTTTCATTCTTTCACTCTTTCATTCTTCACTTTTCGAAATACGTCCTCCGGACTGATCGGTCGTTTTTCTTCGTCCCAGAAGAACAAGGCCAACCGGTCAGCACCACTCGGGATCTGGTCCATAGGGTAAAGGATACCGGTGGTCTCGGTGGTGAACCGCATGTGATGGATCTCTCTGTTCTCCACATACATCCGGATGAAACTGCTCTCCGTCGTGTTCATGCCGGAGTAGTCGCCGCCTTCCTCTTTGGGATAGAAGATTGTCAGCGCATTGCCGCTCATGTCGATGATCTTCATCTCTCCGTCTTCGAGATACGCCGTGGCCTCTTTGCCGCTCATCTGGTTAAAGAAATCCACGCTGTCCTGCATCACGCACAGCGCATTGCCGTATCCGACCGCATGTTCCACTTGCCCGTTCGCCATATAAATGACCATGCTGTCAGCTGACATCTGGTGGTTCTCATTCCAACAGATAGGCTGCACATACAGGTGCATCGTGGAGTCAGAACCGAAATAGACCAAGGAGTCACACGTCATCTGCATGTCGTCCCGGAAGACCCGAACGCCGTAGTAAGCGCGAATACGCTGGTAGGTGCTGTCCATCTTCGCGCTGTCGGTGTAGTGTTGCTCTTCCGTGAACAGCGTGTCCGCGTGGATATACGCCAGGTGCAAGGTGTCGCTCCAGTCTGTGAGCAAAGCACTGTCGGTCGCAAAACCGTGATGGTCTTCTTCCCACATCTCGCCGTATTCACCGGTCAAAGTCGCATTGCGTGTCGAGTCTACCATCTCCATCCTACCAATCACCTGACCGAAGCCTTTCGCTTTGTCGTAGTAGATTGTATCTCCTGTCATCGTACGCCCGTCCTGATGGTGCACCCAGGATCGATCTAACAGCATCGACAACTCCGTCTGGGTGTTGTACCAACCCCGCGAAGAAAGGATATCGGTCTCTTTCTCGTAGATGATATCGGTCGGACTAATGATATCTGCGATCTTGGTCTGCGTGTTGTAGAGCAAAGTGTCGCTCGTCAAAACGAACTTCGGGTTCACCAACTTCACTTTCTTGCTGAACACCGCTTTCTTTGTCTCCGGACGATAGTTACCGCGCACGGAAGTTAAAGTGTTCAGGCTGTCGCGCACTTCGCCGCCGGCGAAATAATATGCAATGCCATTCGCGCGGTCGTAATTGAGACTGTCTGTCGTCAGAATCGTCGGGTTCTCGTCTTTGTGCCCGTGAATCAACTTCACGTTCTTCCGCAAGCGCGCTAACTTGGTGTTGCCGTTGTAGTATAACTTATCTCCAAAACCCTCCAAGGTGTCGCCTTGCACCATCCGTACGTGGCCGAAAGCATCCAGCGAATTGGTCTTCTCGTAGAAATACGCACTGTCGCAATACATCAGTGCTTCCTCGTGACGAAAGATCACATCCCCTTTTACGATCTGTGCGTCCGCCAAGCGTGCCTGATCGAACTGCAAGTTATCGGCCCGCTCCAGATAGACCATCGTCTGAGCGATTGCCAATGGACAATTGACAATCAGCAACAGTACTCCTATGAATTTTTTAATTTTCAATGAATCCAATTCGGGTATTCGAAATCACATCCCTGCCATTCCGGGTCAATCTGGACATACGTCGTTTTCTGCTTCTGAATGATCCAATTGTGGATAAACTCCTCACTCAGTTTGGTCTCCAGCATCGATTTGATGGCCTGGAAATCATCCGTCAGGTTCGCGCGGTGTACGTCCGTCTTCTTCTTCACTTTCACGATGGCACACACCTCGCGGTTCTTCTGCTGGTCCATCATCACGAACGGCTGGGATATCTCGCCTTCCTGCAAGTTGTAGATCTGCTTGGCGATCTCCGGCGCCAGGTCTTGGTATTCAAAACGACTGCTGCCGGTGTTGGGGTTAATCATCAGACCTGCGTTCATCACGGTGTTCTTATCCTGCGAATACTGGATCACCGCCTGCTCGAACTGCATGCTGTCCACCTGTATCTGATGGCGGATACTGTCCAGACGTTCTATCGCACGCACTTTGTCGTCCGCACTGATACGCGGCCGTAGTAAGATATGCCGGCAGTTGATGCGCTCGCCTTTTTTCTCAATCAGTTGGATGATATGATAGCCGTACTCCGTCTGTACGATACGACTCACACGCTTCGGGTCATTCATGTTAAACGCCACATCGGCGAACTCCGTCACTAACTGACCGCGACCGACAAAACCCAACTCACCGCCGCGTTTAGCACTCTCGGTGTCCTCCGAATATAGACGAGCCAGCATACTGAAATCCGCACTGCCGCTTTGTACACGCTCCGTGAACTCACGCAAACGCTGTTTGACACGCTCAATCTCTTCAATCGGAACAGGAGGTTCGAAACTGATGATTTGTACCTCTACCTGTGCCGGCATCATCGGGATGGAATCCGCAGGCAGGCTGTTGTAATACCTACGAATCTCCGCCGGCGTCGGTTTGATATCCGCTGTCAGTTTGGACTGCATCTGTTGGATGATCATTTGGTTGCGAACACTCGTCATCATCTCTTCGCGGATCTCACTACTCGTCTTGCGGAAATATTCCTCCATCTTCTCTTTCGATCCGATCTGGTTGATGTAGTAGTTGAGTCGCATATCTACCTGGTGACTCACACTAGACTCATTGGCTTCCACCGAGTCTAGTATCGCCTGGTGTAAGAATAACTTCTGAATGGCAATCTGCTCCGGAATGATGCAATAGGGGTCGCCGTGAATCGTCTGACCCTCGTACTGTGCCCGCAGGCGCTCTTCCTCTACCTCGCTGCGTAAGATCGCTTCGTCGCCTACCACCCAAATCACTTCATCAATCACTTGGGCGCGCAGGCTGAGGCTTACCAGCAACATCAATGCTATACTGATTTTTTTCATGTGTCTGATTTATTCCAAAAACTTAATATCCCCTTTCTGTACGGCTTCTTCGTACATGCGGTCGCGCTCTTTCTGCAAGAACTCCACCTGCCGTTCACTGAGGATGATTTTCTCTATCTCTTCCCGTGCGCGGTCCAACGGCATGGGACCGCCACGTAACTGCTTGTCGGTGATTTGAAGGATATACGTGTGCAGCGAGTCCGTCACCTCCAACTGATCCTTCGTCTTCAACCGCGTCTCGTATTCATTGCGCTCGATGGGGATACGACTGATGACATCCGTCGTGCTCATCCATTTATCTGTGAACAGCTCATATCCGGAGGCAATCTGGTACGCGTATTTCTCCACTTCGTCCAAAGATTCGTCGGACATCCATTTACGTAACTTACCGATGTTCGGTGCATCTTTCGGCACTACCACCAGCATACCCTTCACCATACTCTCCGCCAGCACGAACCGATCCGGCATACGGCGGTATATCTCTTCTACTGTGCTGTCCAACACGGTCTTCGACATCCGTTGATCCACCAGCCATTCCTCGTAAGCCTGCATATACAGGGTTCGGCGGTAGTCCTCCACCATACGCTCGATCTCCTCGCGATCAATACCGGTCTGACCGTTGCTGACCGCTTCGTAGATCAATATATCTTTCGCCCACTGCGTGATATACTGCTGTGCTACACGCATGCTGTCTTCGCTATTCAAACCGATCGTCAGGGCATCTAACGTGGACTGATACAGATAATGACCGTGTACCTCCACTGCGGCACCCGATAACTTCTTCTTCTCAAACACCTGACATCCGCTTAGCAAAAATCCTGCCAAAACGATGCCAAAAAACAATACTTTTTTCATACAGGGCACAAAGGTACTACAAAAATTGCATATATGCAAATTTTTGAAAGAATTAATGGCTTTTACTTGCAAAATAAGAAAATTTTTACTAATTTTGCACCCGAAATGAGTTGGGAGATACTAAATAACTACCCGAAAGAGCAAATTTGCATCGTTTCGGATAAGTCTCTTATCCGACATGCGCAGTGGAGTGCCATGCCGGAACTGGCGGACATCCCTGTGCTGTGGTTAGAAGTAAGTGAAGCGACCAAATCGCTTGATACCGTCGCGCAGATCTGGGATTTTATGTTTGCCCATCATCTCACGCGCCGTGGACTGCTTATCTGTGTCGGCGGAGGTATCCTCACGGACCTTGGCGGTTTTGCCGCTGCTACGTATAAGCGGGGTATTCAGTATATCAACATCCCGTCGACGCTCTTGGCCATGGTGGATGCGTCCTCCGGAGGCAAGACAGGTATCAACTATCGGGGATTGAAGAATGCCATCGGTGCTTTTGCGCCGCCGGCAGATACGTTGATTGATCCGAAATGGCTCAAGACTTTACCTGCCGCACAGTTCCTAAGCGGCTTCGCAGAGATACTCAAAACAGGTCTCATTGAGCGTCCGGACTTGTTATGGGACCGGCTGCTGCAGTATGATTTGGATACGATGCCGCTGGATAGTTTGACGCCTATGATTGAGCAATGTGTGGCAATCAAAGAGCGGATAGTACAAGCAGATCCGAACGAAAAAGGTCTGCGTAAAGCTCTTAATTTCGGCCATACTTTTGGCCATGCGATAGAGGAGATTAGTATATCGAATGCCCCGATCAGTCATGGCTATGCGGTGGTATACGGTCTTATCGCGGAGTTATACCTGAGTGTGACGAAACTCGGCTGCCCGAAAGAGCCCTTGCAGCAACTCACGCAACTGATGCTGCATTACTACGGTCGTCCGAACTGTAAGTGTTCCGACATGGAACCGCTCATCGCGCTTATGCAACAGGATAAAAAGAATGAACGTGCTGCTGAAATCAACTGCACGCTCATTCGGTCTGTCGGCGATCCGGTTATCAATCAGGTGATCTCTCCGGATGATGCCCGCGAAGCCCTCGATTACCTTTTCAGCCTCTAACCTTTCACCTTTACTTCTCATACGCCGCTACGATCTTCTTCACGAGCGGATGGCGTACGATATCTTTCTCGTTGAATTGGATGATTTCGATACCTTTGATGTTATGAAAACGTTCCAGCGCATCGCGCAGGCCTGATTTCTGCGAAGCAGGCAGGTCGATCTGTGTCATGTCTCCGGTGACGATCATCTTGCCGCCCAGACCTAGACGAGTGAGGAACATCTTCAACTGTAGCGCTGTGGTGTTCTGCGCCTCATCAAGGATCACAACGGCTTCTGACAGCGTCCTACCGCGCATGAAGGCCAGAGGTGCAATCTGAATCGTCCCTTTCTCCATGTATTCGGTCAACTTAGCTGCAGGAATCATATCCTGCAGCGCATCGTACAGCGGCTGCAGATACGGGTCGATCTTCTCTTTCATATCACCGGGTAAGAAACCCAGTTTCTCACCGGCTTCCACAGCCGGACGGGAGAGGATGATACGTTTCACCTCGCGGTTCTTCAGTGCCCGAACAGCCAAAGCGATAGCCGTGTATGTTTTTCCACTTCCGGCAGGACCGACAGCGAACAGAAGGTCATTCTCCTCGTACGATTGTACCAGCCGTTTCTGGTTCTCCGAACGGGCGTAGATAGACTTACCGTTCACGCCGTGCAGGATCAGGTTGTCTGTGCTTGTCTCCTGCGGCTTATCGCCGTGCAGCAACATCAGGATATCCTGCTCCGTCAAGCGGTTGTTGCGGATGCAGAACTGTTCGCAGACCTGCAGCGCCTTCTCAAAATGTTCGATGGCGCGCTCCGAGCCCGTCACCTTCACCTGATAACCGCGGGCTACCACACGTACATCCGGGTGCTGGTTCTTCAGACATAAGATGTTACTGTTGTTCACACCGTAAAAGGTCGGTGTATCGAGGGAGTCCTGAAGGGTATATATTGTTTCCATTCACAAAAATAGTCTGTACCCCGTTGTATAGGAGCAAATAGGGTACATTCAGTTTTCTATTATATGTAATTGCCTGGTCGAGTGTTTTTTGCGTCAAGGGCACGGTCTCGGCTTTGCATTCGATGATCATCAGCGGTTGTAACGAAGCGTCGTACACCACCGCATCGCATCGTTTATTGGCATCACCTACCGTGATCGCTTGTTCCACAGCGATGAGCGAACTCGGGTAACCCAACTGCTCCACCATGTGGTGAAGGATGTGTTGGCGCACCCATTCTTCCGGAGTGAGACGCACCCATCGGTGACGCCACTCACAGAAGATCTGCTCTTTACCGTTGAAAACGCGCGTTCTCACTTAAGATAGTTGTCTTTTAATGAGCAGGTACGGTTCAGCACCAGTTTGTCGGCCGTGGTATCTTGGTCCACAACGAAATAACCTTGCTTGAGCAGTTGATAGTGGTTCTCTTTCGGGATACCGTTCTCCAGGATCGGCGCATGTAACTCGCTGCGCAGCGCACCTTCTACTTTCGCCGTTACCACTTTCAGACTGTCCGGATTCAGCAGGT
>JAFXYK010000057.1 GCA_017541805.1 Paludibacteraceae bacterium | reverse complement strand
GGGCTACCGATTTGTCCACCTGAGTACTGTCACTTTTCTTACATCCGGTCAAAATGACCAGCGTAAATGCCAAAGATATATATAAAATTCGTTTCATTTGTATAATTTTGTCTTTTTTTCTTGCATGTTTCGGAAAAAAGTTGTAATTTTGCAGCCCAAAACACGATTACAGATCTCAATAACTAATTTTTACTATGTTGTTTGATTCTCAAATACATGATTTTTTGTCGTGGTTTCCATGGGTTCGCATTCGTCGTGAGCAATCCGCCATGCGTGCTATCGTGGAGCAACGTCGCCGTATGTTAACCAAGGATGAGGTGGCTGCGGATTCGGCTCGTATCATTGCTCAGATAGAGCAGATGTCGGCATTCCGTGAGGCTCACGTGGTGATGATGTATTATCCGGTTCATAACGAGGTGGACTTGCGTCCGCTTCTCGAGAAGTACGGAGACCAAAAAACGTTTCTTTTTCCTGTCACCCATCGTCACTCGATGGAGGTTCGTCCGTATGACGGCGAGGATATGATGCGTAAGGGTCGTCTGGGTGTTCCCGAACCTCAGACTCCGACTTACAAGGGGCATATTGATCTGATGCTCGTTCCCGGCGTAGTGTTCGACCATCATTGCAACCGTATCGGTCGTGGAGGAGGGTATTACGACAAGTTCCTTGCCAAGTATCCGCACGTCAAAAAGGTGGGCGTCTGTTATGCGTTTCAGTTGAAGAAACACGAGATCCCGCATATCTGGCGTGACCGAAAGGTGGATCGAGTAGTTACCCCTCAGCAGACCATTGGATAGTGGGTTGCATCTCCTGTATTCGTTTGAGCTCTCTGTCGGTTTCGGCGGAGAGTTTTCTTTCGCCCTTACGATAGTAATAGATGACGCCGTAAAGCTGGCATTTCATCATTCGCTCATAGGGCAGAAGATCCTTGTAGTACTCCTCCACGATGTTCCAGATATTGAGGATGATCTCGTCCGCCTGTGCGCGCAGAGGTTCCAGATTATCGTGTACGCGTTCGTTGTTTTGGACGTGGAAGGTATGTTGGCGTTGGTGCTCGCAGAAGATGTCGTAGTGAACCTTCACCTTGTTGATGGCGGGGTTATAGATCGGGAAACCGCCATTAGCCATTCTTTTCTGCTCCCCTTCGATGATGTTCTTTCCCCAAACGAGCAGGTTTTCCTCGGTGGACAGATCCGGCACGATGTTCTCATGCGGATCGAGCCCGTAGAGCAGTTTTTGTTCCTTCTTGATCTCTCCGCGGATGACAGCCAAGTTGAGCACTTGGATGAAATGGGAGATATACATACGTGCGTTCTGCACGATGTGACGGTACTGCTTATTGGCGTTGACGGTGGAGGTGTAGTTGTCTTTAGACTGCATCACCACGTTCTCAAACGACACCAGAAAACGCTGCGCTTCACTCTGCACTTTATAGGGCAGAACCTGCTCCATATAATCAGCACTCTGCGCACGCTGGATCGCGTTCTGCAAGGCGTGTAACCGCGCCATGTCAGTGTTGGGTAATCGACGGTAAGGCATCTTGTTAGTATTTACGATTTATAAATTTACGATTTATTGACGAGTAGCCGCTTTGCGGGATTGACGATTTATTCCTTTAACTCTTTCTGTTGGCGAGTTTTTCTGCCAGCTTGCGGAGCTGTTCGGCGGCATCGTTCCGAGGCAACAGATTGAGTTGCGAGAGGGCAATGGATGTATGCTTCTCCATGATCTTTTCCACTTCGCCACGTACGCCGAGACGGTTATAGAGGGCTGTGACAGCGGCTATCTTCTCTTCGTTGCGGTCATGGACAAGCAGCCACTGTTGCAGTTCGGCTTTGGTTGCTGGGGCGGCTTTCTCCAAAGCGGTGAGGAGAAGGGCTGTTTTCTTGTTACAGCAGATGTCGCCACCGATAGCTTTGCCGAACGTCTTGGGGTCTCCATAGACATCGAGGATGTCGTCTTGGATCTGGAACGCCAGACCGATATGAAGCCCGAACTGATAGAGCGCTTCCTGCTGCGCTTCATTGGCTCCGGCGATGAAACCGCCTGTACGGAGTGCGTTGGCAAGCAGGACAGAGGTCTTGAGCTCGATCATCTTCATGTAGTCATCCAGACTCACGTGGTCCCTATGCTCAAACTCCATATCGTACTGCTGTCCTTCGCAGATGCCGGTCGCCATCTCGTTGAACCAACGGAGTACTTGCGGCAGTTTGGATTCCGGCACGCGGCTGAGCAGTCGGTACGCCTCAATGAGCATCTGGTCGCCGGAGAGGATAGCGGTGTTGTCATCCCATTTCACATGTACGGTGGGGCGTCCGCGACGTACCTCGGCGCGGTCCATCACATCGTCGTGCAAGAGTGTGAAGTTATGGAATACCTCCAGCGCCAAAGCGGCAGGCAACACTTCCTCTTCGTTGCCGCCGAACATCCGAGCACCGATGAGCGCTAACTGCGGACGCAGTCTTTTGCCACCAGACGCAAGGGTATAAGCGATGGGTTCGTATAGCCCCTTCGGCTCCTTCGTCCAGTTCAGCGATTCTATGGATTTGTTGATATCAATCATGCGAACTTGTTCTCAATAATATCGGTGAGGACATCTTTGATGTCGAGTCCGGCAGCGCGAACCTGCTGCGGGATAAAACTGGTCGGGGTCATGCCCGGTGTGGTGTTTACCTCGAGGAGGTTGATCTGCTGGGTGTTGTCTTGTCCCTTGGTGATGATCCAATCCACGCGGATGATGCCGTTGGCGCCGATGATGTCGTAGAGACGGAGGGTCTCGGCTTGGATCTTATCGCGTACCTCATCGGGGATGCGGGCAGGGGTGATCTCGTCCACTTCGCCTTTGTACTTAGCGTTGTAGTCAAAGAACTCGTTGTGGGTTACTACCTCGGTAATGGGGAATGCGACTGCTTTCTCTTTGGTCTTATAGACGCCGCAGGTCACTTCCGTTCCCTGCATGAAAGACTCGCAGATGACCTCATCGCCCTCTTGGAACGCACGTTCGATAGCGGGGTAGATATCCTCAACGGTCTTCACTTTCGTGCAGCCGAAGGACGAGCCGCCGATGTTCGATTTGATGAAACAAGGCAGACCAAGCGTCTCGGCGATCTTCGGTGCGTTAGGCCATTTCTGACCGGCACGAAGCATCAGACTGTTGGCAATATGGAAGCCGAAATAGGAGAGATAGTGGTTGCAGGCATATTTGTTGAACGTCAGGGCAGCAGCTAATACTCCGCAGCACGAATAAGGCATACCGATCATATCGAGGTATCCCTGCAGAATGCCGTTCTCACCCGGCGTGCCGTGAATAGTGATATACGCGAAATCGAAGGTGTGCTTCACGCCCTCGCGCGTAAAAGAAAAGTCGTTTTTGTCAATCGGGCATCCGTCTTCGGTGTGCCAATTCTTGCCGTCGAACACTACGATGGTGACATCATAGCGCTCCTTGTCCATAAAGGAATACAAACCGGCGGCGGAGCGTAACGAGACCTCATGCTCGCTGCTGTCTCCTCCTGCGATAATAGCTATGTTTCGTTTCATTTTCAATTGTCGGTGGGGCTTTCCGTAGCCCTCAGTTAAAATCGGCTGCAAAGTTACTAAAAAAAAATGACATACACAATAGTGTATGACACTTTTTCGCAAAATATTGCTGATTTTGTTGTTTTATAGGTGTTCTATTTATTCAAAAGACAAGTATGGTGTGAGGCGGGAGAGGTCGGAAGGGGAGAGGTCGGGGAGGGAACGGAGATCGTCAATGGAATGAAGACGGATACGTTGGCGTCGAAGTATGTAGATGGCTTTCGCTTGCTGAAAGCGTAAGTATGGGTGACGCTGCAAAGCGACTGTAGAACAGCGGTTTACGTTGAGTGTTTGGATAACTGAAGTGTCGGCTGTGAAATGATGCAGGAGGGTGTCAAGATGGTAGTCGGCGAAGGGTTCGTCGGTGAGTTGAAGAGGGGAGTAGAAACCACCTAATTGCTCCCGGTAACGGACGATCTGCAGGGCGGTAAAGCGACCTATGCCGCGGAGCAGTTGGAGCTCGGTGGTGTCACAATGGTTGAGGTCGAGAACGGTGTCTTTCTTGACGCGTTTGGTGAATCTCATGCCCACGGAGTCACGCCAAAGGGAGTCAGCGATGCGCATGGAGTCCCAGCGATGCTGCCGCTCTATTTTCCATGCCTCATGGCGCAAGGAGTCCGCCATACGGAAGGAGTCGTAGCGCTGTTCGCGTTCTTCTTTCCATTGGACATAACGGAGAGAATCGGCAAGGCGGATTGAATCTTTGCGTTCCGCCCAAGACTTCTTTTTCGGGGTCTCCGGGGCAGGTGGGGTAGAGGGATAGAGCGCCATGACGATCCAAGCGATGATGGCGATACCGAACAGGATGAGCGCCCCTATGCGTTGTTCTTTGGCTAAAATCATAAGACAGCACTTAGTACATTTCCGTCGGCGAGATGCGTAGTGATCACATCGCCGGTTTGCAGGTCTTGGACAGAACGGATGACCTTTCCGTTTTTGGAGAGCAGACTGTAGCCCATACGATAGATGCGTTCGGGGTTGCAGGCTGCGAGGCGTTGTTCGAGCATCTCTATGCGGTGACGGCGGATGAGGATCTGTCGGTCAGCGGTGCGTCTAAGCCGCATAAGGAGGTCGTCCAAACGCGCTTTTTGGGCATCCATGCGGTGGATGAGAAACTCTGCTACGGCGGTGGGGGTCTTGAGGGCTTCGTGAGCCACCATATCGAGAATACTCACATCGCGCGTGTGCCCGATACCGGTTAGTATAGGGAGTTCGTACTGCGCGCAAACGGCACAGAGGGTATAGTCGTCAAAACAACTGAGGTCGGAGACGGCGCCGCCGCCACGGATGATAACGACTGCGTCGTATGTTTGAGGGTTTGATATCCCTTCCAATGCGGCGATGATGGATTTGGCGGCGGACTCGCCTTGCATAGTTGCAGCGAAGAGCTGCGTATGGAAGGGGTAACCGCTGTTGTTGAGTTGGTGTTTGAAGTCTTCGTATCCGGCGGCGTTGGGAGACGAGATGACGGCGATGCGTCGGATGAGGGTTGGAAGGGGCAGGAGTTGTTGGGCTTCGAGCAGACCGTCCGCTTGCAGTTGAGCGATGGTCCGTTGCCGCTGACGGGCGATGTCGCCAAGGGTATATGAGGGATCAATACCGACGATAGAGAGGCTGATACCATAGACGGCGTGCCACTGGATCTCCACCTCCACGAGCACCGCCATGCCGGCTTGGAGGCGTTGCCCGGTCTCGGACTCGAAATACGCCATGAGCAGTTCTTTATTGCCTGCCCAGCAGGTAGCGCGCATCTTGGCAGTC
>JAFXYK010000056.1 GCA_017541805.1 Paludibacteraceae bacterium | reverse complement strand
TAAAATTTTCATCTATCAAATATGGATAATATAGCATATACGCCTTCAGACATGTCTTCGGATTAACTTCCTTCAGATCAGGCTCAGTTGGTTTGCAAGATGTTAGAAACAATAATGTTCCGACAACACTGATAATAAATATTTTTGTTTTCATAACTATACTCCTTTCTGTATATATCACCAATCAAGGCAACAGTTTGTTCCCTTTCAGACTGCAAAATTAATACTTTTTCTTCAAACAAACAAATTATTTATAAAAAATCTATCATGTATAGATCTTTTAGCATCTCATCGCCTACTGTATTATGATTTTCTTGGTGACTATTTTATCATCCGCTTGCGTCACCACCATGTATATGCCGGGAGGTAAATCTTGTATATTTAACTCCTTATTATCAGAGGTTCGCATCAGTTGTCCTGTCACGGAATAAATTTGTATGGACTGTGCATCCTCCAAACCATCTATTAGTTTCTTTTCTACATCCGGATGGTAAGGACGCGGTTTTACACCAAACGGCAAATTATAGTTAATGTCTATACCAAATAAGTATAAACTTGGGTCTCCGTATAAGACATATTTTTTTGCCTGTCTGCGTCGCCACACCACTTGATCGCAATTATAGTACTTAGCCTTTGCATTCCCCACAAATTCCCCAATTGTCATGTTTGGTTTGTCCTCCAATTGATGAAACATTTTGCGCGAAAAATACCGATTACAACTAGAAAATGATATCGTGGTCGCACCTAGGAATGTTACACCCCCTTGTTCACTTGTAATCCATTTTCTTGCAAAATTCGTAGGTGAAAATATATTACCCAGCAGACAAGAAAATCCAAATCCAAAAGACTGAAAATCTAAAGTATTAGTCTGAATGTAATCAACTTGATAAGAATATAAATCATACGGATCTCCTATAGCAAAGTTGCAACCATGTCCTCGATATACAAACATCCATGTTGGATTAATATAGCCCTCCAAATAAGTCTTCATAGAATAATATGCTGAACTTTGATTCTGGAAAGTACGGCCATCTATTAAACTACCAGAATAATGATAGGCTTGCACAACATTATCATATAAGTATTTACTGTCTGTAAAGAAATAATCTTGATGACCTCCTGTACCAGAAAAAATATTTATAGCGTAGTGTTCGGCGTTACTTTCGCCTAAATGTAAATCTGATGCAATCGTCTTATCCACCACATTTCTGAGTTGAGTTGATGTTTGAATTGGCCATCTTCCTAGAAAAACAGAAGGGCTAAAATCCAGATATTGTTCAGATATATTATCTTTACTCAAGCATGCATAGTAAATATCAGAGGGTGGATCTGTCGTGTCCTCTTCCTCTCCATCATAAAATGGAATTTCATCCACATCGCCTATTAACAACACAAATTTTGTATGGTACGTTTCAAAATGCATTTTTATATATGATCGTATATCATCCGGAGTATGACCAATCTCATGTAATGCTGCCACTGTTACATGGTATCCAAGTGCCTCCTTATGCGAAACAAAATCCGCTAAAGCGGTTTCGTTCTCCCATTGATCAGCCGTTACAATAAGGTAATTATCATCAATAGTCGTTTGTATCAGATCATATAATGAGAAATTATCAAAGTAACGAGCAGCAGTAACATCATCATCCATGACGTTATCCAAGAAACCGCTATCTATCATAGTTCCATCATAGTAGATAGCTAAGTCTATCTTATTGATTATCCTTAATTTTTGCTCTGAAGGTTCATAGTGGAACGGAAAGATGGATAAAGAAAAACCTTCATAAAAACGGTATTTAGTGATTTGAGTATAATAATCATCCCAATACCAAGTATCATTGTATGTATTGTAATAGTTTGCATCAAACGAGACAATACAGCTATCTTCCGTTTGCATCTGAACCGGGGTGTAGGGATGTTGTAACAAAATAGTAGTTGAATCAATATCAAGGATTTCTACGTGTGTCAAGTTTCCTGATAGTAGAAGATTTAATGAATAGAATGGTAATTCAGGACGACCATTTACAGACAAAAAGTCAAAATCTCCCTCATTATACAATTTTACGCTATTAAAATAGTACACACCATCTTCAAGGGACAGTTCATTCGATTGATCATAACAATCCGATTCCACAATAAAAGTATCTGTTCCTATGACATAATCCGGGACTTCGTAATGGATATAATACACTCCATTCCCATGCTCTAAAGTCAAACCTGGCCTAATTGTAACCGGTGTCGCATGCGCGCATAATGCACATAGCACGATGCCTAATAGAGTAAATAGTTTTTTCATAATTTCAATATTTTTATTGTACAACAAATTGTCCCACTAATGCACCGCCGGCGGTTTCAATACGAAGAGCATAGACACCCGATGTGGAAATCTGCTCCAAGAGAGATGTGGAGAACTGCTCGTTAACAACGATGCTACCGGTAGCTGCATTCACAACGATAGCCTGTGCGGAAGGAATAGCCGCCTCACGCTTTTCGATAGATAATGTGTTTCCGTTAATAGTTGCGCGGAAATCGTTCGGACGAGTAGGTGTAGGATCCGACTGTTCTGGATTGTCTAAAGGTTCGTCACCCGGTAGCACATTCATTTCAACAACTTCCGTTAAAGTAATCTCTACCTCTTCTGCCCAAAGCATGCTCGGCATTGTAAAGAGTGCGCCCAATGCCAAAGCGAAAATGATTTTTTTCATTGTAATTAAAATTTAAAATTAAACGATAAATACATTTGCATGTCCGTTTGACGGTGCAAAAGTACTGCTTTTTGCGCATATGACAAAATTTTCGATTGGGAAAAATAAAATCACAAAACACTGATTTTCAGCATTTTGTGATTTTTGCAATTGGGAAATTTATATTGTCGAGCTGTTTTATCCCAACAAGTTTAAGATAAATGTGCGCATATTGACGGTCTTTGTCCCCAGTTTACGAGCAGCCGTATATTTGAATTTTCCGATTCCACTATGAGCATAAGGAATCAGATCCACCATCTTCTCCGTACTGGCTTTGAGCAATACCAAGATACAAAGACGCACCTCTTTTTCCGATAAATTATAAGGCTGCAAATGAGCAACTATATTATATAAATAGCGGTTGGCCGACTCGCACATCATGTCATAGTCTTTCCAATGAAGACGGTCATAAAGGACTTGATTATCTTGGAATAATTGACATGATTTCTCTATATCGGCTATTATCTCACTGCGATGCACTTCCTGCGTATAAATAAGCGCATTGATATTATTGGATAAGTGAGAGTTGATTTTCTCTTTGACACGAATATCTTTAATTATTCGCTGATGCAGTTTCCTTTTTCTTAATAAATAGATGATGTATAACACCACTAAAACAAATAAAACAGATGTGACAAGTGTCCAAATCCATCCTCTATCTGGCTTTTGATCCGAATCCCATTCTAACACTTGCACTGCTTGGGCATATTTAGCACGAGCTATCTCTATCAGTTTTTGTGTGTCAGCCCTATCTGCAGCCACTGCACGGATAGAATTCCTATCCCTCGTTTCGTCATCGTTTGCAAGAATGTATAAGGCATTATTTGCTTCATACAATGTGCAAGGCAATTCTAACACTTGCTGTGCATAATAGACGGCAGAATCCTTGTAGGCTAAATATGAATAAGCTTGTGCCTTAATCAATAAGCCTGTCGCTTCGTGATAGTTGGTGGAAAAAAGCAGATTTGCATTATAAATCGCTAAATCATACTGATGGGTACGCAGATATAGAGAAGCTTTTGTTTCTAGAACTTTTGCGAGTACTTCTGTATCTCTACATTCTTTTTCAATCGTATTTGTCAACGCAAACACACATACTTTATCTGCAAGCATGGCCTTTTCAAACGCCATGTCGTTCAGTCCATAGTAATAGGATAATGTGTCTCCATCCTGCAAGAACATATCTGCCGATTTTTCGTACATGTCGTACGACAACTGATATTCTCCTGCCAAATGGCAGATGGAGCCCATGTTGCTATACACGCGCCCTAATATATAGTAGTCGCGCGTGCGGGAATGGGTGGCATTGATGAAGCATCGCATCGCTTCCTCCGGATCGTCTTTCGCGCGCAGCAGCTTGCCGTAATGGTAGCAGGCATGCGCGTATGAAGTACGAAGGGACGAAGGACCAAGTACAAAGGAGAAGAGCGACGAATGGCGGTCCTTCAAGGTCTCATACGCCTGCGCGAGGGTAGCGCTGTCCCCTTCGTCCACGCCGTACATCTTTCCTGCCTGCCACAAGCTATCCGCCTGTATCACTACCCGCAATGTCTCTTCCGGCACTTTGTGCGTGCAAGCCCACAGCCCGCAGCATGCTAATAGGAATAATATGTACTTTTTTCGCAATAACATATCTGATTTGAGTGCAAAGATACTACTTTTATGTGACATATCCAAAAAATAATGAAGATTTACTTAAAATCTCCATTTCTTTTCTCCTTCTCATCCACCTCAAGCCTGTATCTTTTTTCGACTTCCCCCGAGTATAGCTTGTATCTTTTTTGCTCTATCTCTTGCGCACGTCAATTATTTTGTGTAATAGGAGAAGCCCCTCTTGGCAGAGCAGGGTGTAGCCACTAAAGCAAACCGGAGGACCATCCGATGATGATTCTCCGGTTTGGTCGAGAAGAGGTGACTCGAACACCCGACCCCTACGTCCCGAACGTAGTGCGCTACCAACTGCGCTACTTCTCGAAATGCAGAGCATTTCTCGATTATTTTTGCAAGCAAAAATTTCCTCGCTCCACATGCTTTCTTTCAAAAGCGGGTGCAAAGGTACTGCTTTTTTTTGATATACGCAAATTATTTTGCACTTTTTTTGCGAAAAGTACGCTTTCCGGGCTTAATCGGCTCGTTTTTTGCCATTATCTCCCGTACTTCCGCTTCGGATATCTTCTCCGGATCGGTACTTTTTGGTAACTGGTAGTTCCCTTCCGGCGTGTGAATATAGGCTCCGTATCGTCCATTCAGCAGTTGTATGTTACCCCATTGCTGGATAGGGGTGGTGGTCTGCTGCTTCTCTTGGATGAGAGCAATCGCATCCTCCAGCGTCATCGTCAATGGGTCTTTCCCGCGCGGGATACTGACAAACGCTTTGTTATAATGTACGTACGGACCGTATTTCCCCTCTCCTATAACCACCTCTTTGCCTTCATATTCGCCGAGCGAAAGAGGAAGGGCGGTACGGAAGAGATCCAATGCTTCTGCCAACGTGATGGTGAAGATAGACTGTCCTTTCTTCAGACTCGCAAAACGCGGTTTCTCATTCGCGGCATCGCCTAATTGTACACACGGTCCTATCTTACTGATCTTAGCTATCACCGGTTGACCGGAAACAGGATCGATACCTAATTCACGACCGGCTATTTTTCCCGATGAAATCGAAGAAAGTAAGGGTTGGAAGGTCTTATAGAACTGATCTACCGTCTGTACCCAGTCGGCACGACCTACAGCTATCCGGTCGAACTGCTCTTCTTCGTTAGCCGTGAAGTTATAATTGAGGATTTCCGGGAAATGCTCTACCAGAAAATCATTCGTGATACGTCCGAGGTCGGTCGGTAAGAGGCGTTGTGTCTCGGCGCCGTACATCTCCGCTTTCTTCCGCTCCACGATCTGTCCGTTCTTCCAAGTCAGTACTACGCTGTCGCGTTTCTGACCGGTGACGGAACCGCGCTCCACGTACTTGACATGCTGGATGGTCTCGATGATCGTGGCATAGGTGGACGGACGTCCGATACCCAGTTCTTCCATGTGCTTGACCAAGGTAGCCTCGTTGTAGCGGAAAGGCGGTTTGGCATAGGTCTGAACAGCCTCAGCACCTTGCAGTCTGAGTCGCTCGCGCTTCGCCATGGCCGGTAAGATACGTCTCTCTTCCGCCTCTTCATCCGTCGATTGGACATAGACACGCGTGAAACCGTCGAAAGTGATCACTTCACCGGTAGCAACGAACGCATATTTGGATCCGTGAACCGACACTTCGATCGTGGTCTTCTCGCTCTCGGCATCCGCCATTTGGGACGCGATGGTGCGTTTCCAGATCAGTTCGTACAGACGTTGTTCATCTTTGGTGGCACCGGCGGTCAAATCGCTCATATAGGTCGGACGAATGGCTTCGTGTGCCTCTTGTGCCCCTTTCGATTTGGTGCGATACTGACGCGTATGGATATATTGCTTACCGTACTGCTGCTCAATCACTTCTTTGGAAGTGGCAAGCGCTAAGGTGGACAGGTTCACCGAGTCGGTACGCATATAGGTGATCTTTCCGCTTTCGTATAAGGATTGTGCGAGGCGCATGGTCTTCGAAACGGAGAATTTCAGTTTGCGGGCAGCCTCCTGCTGCAGCGTGGAGGTGGTGAACGGCGGTGCCGGGATATGAGTGACCGGTTTGCGCTGTACATCGCGTACGATGAACATCGCTGTATTCAGACTCTCGAGGAAAGCCACAGCATCGTTCTTATGCGAGAAACGATGGTTCAGTTCACATTTGAGCACGGAAGCATCACCGGGATTTACTCCGATGAAATCGGCAAAAACACGATAGGAAGAGGATGCACGGAAAGACTCAATCTCCCGCTCTTTCTCTACGATCAGACGTACCGCTACGGATTGTACGCGACCGGCAGAAAGACCGGTAGCTACTTTCTTCCAAAGGATGGGAGACAGCTCAAATCCCACGATACGATCGAGCACACGGCGCGCCTGTTGGGCGTTCACCAGATCATAGTCGATATCGCGCGGATGGAGGATGGCCTCTTGAATAGCCGGTTTGGTGATCTCATGAAAAACGATACGTCTGGTGTCTTTCTTGTCCAGCTCCAACACCTCTTTTAGATGCCATGCGATTGCTTCTCCCTCGCGGTCCTCATCGGAAGCCAACCATACCGTGTCCGCTTTCTTGGCTTCACGGCGCAGTTGATCGATGAGCTGGGTCTTATGCGGGTCGATGACATAATTCGGTTGGTATCCGTGTTCAAAATCAATACCCATCGAGTTCTTTCCCACCGATTCGATATCGCGTATATGGCCTTGACTGCTGAGCACATGAAAATCCGCACCCAAAAACTTCTCAATCGTCTTGGCTTTCGCCGGAGACTCCACTATGACTAAATTCTTGCTCATTGGCTGTAATTAATACAATATAATAAGGTGTATCGCTCAAAAGCGGCTGCAAAAGTACAATAATTAATTGAATAATGCAAATTTATTTTTTTTTGTTTGCATATATCAAAGATATTTAGTATCTTTGCACCCGATTTGAAAAAAAATAGTTGCAAATTTTTTAACGAAACACTTGCATGGATATTTTTTTAGTTGTATTATTAGTGCTCGCGGGCGTCGCGTTATTATTAATGGAGATGTTCCTTTTGCCGGGATTCGGCATAGCGGGCGTAAGCGGTTTCGGTTGCCTGACGGGCGCCGTAGTAGTGGCATGGCTGAAGATCAGCGCGGTGGCAGGATATATCACGCTGGCGTCCTGTCTGATTCTGTCCGGTTTGGCTATCTGGGGCTTCCTGCGCAGCAAGGCCTTGGATAAGATGGCGCTGGATACGAAGATAGAAGGTCATGTCAAGTTGGCGGACAACAAACTCAATAAAAATAAAAAGGAGAACTGATTATGAATGATCCTGTAACCGTTGTACTGATATCGCTGATAGCGATATTCGTATGTTTGTTCTTGTACTATGTACCGTTTATGCTGTGGATCAATGCCACAGTGAGTGGTGTTCACATCAGTCTGGTGCAGCTCTTCCTGATGCGCATCCGTAAGGTGCCGCCCGCAAAGATCGTGAACTGTATGATCGAGGCGCACAAAGCCGGTTTGGTGGATGTGAAGCGCGACGGATTGGAGGCGCACTATCTGGCCGGTGGTCATATCGAGCGCGTAGTGCATGCGCTGGTGAGTGCCAGCAAGGCGGGTATCACCCTGCCCTTCCAAATGGCGACAGCCATCGACCTCGCCGGTCGTGATGTATTCGAAGCCGTTCAGATGAGCGTAAACCCGAAAGTGATTGATACACCGCCGGTAACGGCTGTGGCGAAAGACGGTATCCAGTTGATAGCTAAAGCCCGTGTGACGGTGCGTGCGAACATCAAGCAATTGGTCGGCGGTGCAGGTGAAGATACAATCCTGGCGCGTGTCGGCGAAGGTATCGTCAGCTCGATCGGTAGTGCCGAGAGTCATAAGCAAGTGCTGGAGAACCCGGATTCGATCAGCAAGCTCGTGCTTTCCAAAGGTCTGGATGACGGTACGGCTTTCGAGATTCTGTCTATCGACATCGCGGACATCGATGTAGGTAAGAACATCGGTGCACAGCTGCAAATGGATCAAGCCGAAGCAGATAAGAACATCGCGCAAGCGAAGGCGGAGGAACGTCGTTCGATGGCTATCGCCAGCGAGCAGGAGATGAAAGCCAAAGCCCAAGAGGCGCGTGCGAAAGTGATTGAAGCTGAAGCGCTCGTTCCGCAAGCAATGGCAGAGGCGTTCAAGAAAGGTAACCTCGGCATCATGGATTATTATCGCATGCAGAACATGCAGGCGGATACCGCGATGCGCGAGAATATCGCCGGAACGGAGAAAAAAGCGAAGAAATAAAGGTTAGAGCTTAGGGGTTAGAGATTGAAGGTAGCTTTATTACAATATCCGATTGAATGGGCTAACCCGCAGGTGAACGTCGGTTTGTTGGACGAACGCTTGCGGGCTATTGCCGGCCAAGTGGACCTGGCGGTGGTGCCGGAGATGTTCTCTACAGGTTTCTGCACCGACCGTCCGGATCTGGCGGAATCCTGGGGCGGCCCGACCTGTCAGGCGCTGCAGCATATGGCGGATAGCTATGATATGGCTATCGTGGGATCGATGATGGCGGTGGAGCAAGGGAAACTGTACAACCGCGGATTCATGTTCCGCCCGAAAGATACGCCTTGCTATTACGACAAGCATCACTTGTACCGCAGTGGCGGAGAGGCGGAGTTCTTCACGCCGGGTCAGACCCGTTCTGTATGGGAATACCGAGGCGTGAAAATCCGATTGGCGGTTTGCTATGACTTGCGCTTCCCGGTTTGGCTGCGGCAAGACAAAACGAACCTGTACGATCTACTCATCTGCGTAGCTTGTTGGCCGACGATACGTATTCAGTATTGGGATATGCTCCTTCCGGCCCGCGCCGCAGAGAACCACTGTTTTGCAGTAGGCGTGAACATGGTCGGCACGGATGGAATGCAGTTGGATTATAACGGTCATTCCGTAGCTTACGACACCTGGTTGCACGACATAGCCGGTTTTGAGGACTATGAAGGAGCCACCCGCATCGTGGATTTCTCCATCGAGAAACTGCGCCATTTCCGTGAGGTGTTACCGCAATGGGAAGAGGCGGATGATTATCAATTGAAAATTGAAAATTGAAAATTGGACATTGGAGATTAACTGGAAAATAAAAGCGTTGACGGCGGAGCAGCAGGCGGCTGCGGAGCGCTTGAGCACCGAACTGAATATCAGTCCGGTAGCTGGGCGTATATTGGCTTTCCGCGATATCCGTACCGCTGCGGAAGCGCGGGCATATGTCCGTCCGTCGCTGGATAGTCTCCATGACCCCTTCCTGATGCGTGATATGACGGATGCCGTCGATAGGCTATGCACTGCGATAGACAACCATGAGCGTATCATGATATATGGCGACTATGACGTGGATGGTACCACAGCGGTAGCGCTGATGTACTCTTTCTTGCGCACGCAGACGGATAACCTCATCTATTATATCCCCGATCGCTATACGGAGGGTTACGGTATTTCTACCAAAGGTATCGATACCGCCAAAGAGAAAGGATGTACCTTAGTCATCGCGCTGGACTGTGGTATCAAAGCGGTGGATAAGATGGAGTACGCCCGGTCAATAGGCGTGGATTTCATCATCTGCGACCACCATACGCCGGGGAATGTGACGCCGAAGGCGGTAGCGGTACTGAATATGAAACGCGCGGACTGCCATTATCCATACAAAGAACTGAGCGGTTGCGGCGTGGGATTCAAGTTAGCACAAGCGTACGCCATGCGTCGCGGGATGGATATGCAAACGGTCTATCGCTTGCTGCCGCTATTAGCGATGTCCATCGCTTCCGATATCGTGCCGCTGACGGGTGAGAACAGAATCCTGGCTTTCTATGGACTAAGGGCACTGAATAATGCGCCTTCCGTCGGACTGCAGGCAATAATGAAAGTGGCGGGTATCGAAGGAAAGACCGTGACGATGACGGACCTGGTGTATAAGTTCGGTCCGCGTATCAATGCCGCCGGACGTATCAAGAGCGGCGCCGAAGCTGTTCGGTTGCTCATCACCGATGACGCAGAGGCTGCCTTACGGTTCGCGCAGGATATCGATTCATATAATCAGGACCGTCGGGATTTTGATTCAAAGACAACCGACGAAGCGCTGGAGCAATTGGAAAAAGATCCGATGAATTCGGATAAATTCACTACTGTCGTCTATTCGCCTAACTGGCATAAAGGGGTGGTAGGTATCGCCGCCAGTCGCTTGACGGAGACCTATTATCGTCCGACGATCGTGCTCACCGCTTCGGAAGATGATATCATCAGCGGCAGTGCCCGTTCGGTCAGTGATTTTGATATCTACACGGCTATCGATTCGTGTCGCGACCTGCTGACCAATTTTGGCGGACATAAGTTCGCAGCGGGACTAAGTATGCATATAGCCGACTTACCGGAGTTCCAACGGCGGTTTGAAGAATACGTAGCCTCTCATATCACGCCGGAGCAACTGATGCCGACCATCGAAGTGGAGGCAGAGGTGGAACTGAGTGATATGGATTGGAAAATGTATAAGATCCTGCAAGCGCTGGAGCCCTTCGGTCCGGGTAACGAACGTCCGTTGTTCTTATGCCGCCACCTGATCAATAACCGCAATACGCGTGCTGTGAGTGAAGGCAAGCACCTGCATCTCGACCTGACGGACCGCGTGGTGGCGATGGACGGCATCGCGTTCGGACAAGGCGATAAAGCGACACACCTGCAGAACGGCAACAGCGTGGATATATGCTTCTATCTGGAAGAAAACACATATCGGGGACGTACCACATTGCAGATGAACGCCCAAGATATTAAGTTGAACGAATAACAATTTTGATATTTTTTTCCAAAAACATTTGGTCAATTCAAAAAAAAGCAGTACCTTTGCAGCCGATTTTTGAAACCCTTGTTGCCGCGATGTTGGAATTGGTAGACAAGAAAGACTTAAAATCTTTTGCCCAGTGATGGGCGTGCCGGTTCGACCCCGGCTCGCGGTACAAAAAATAAAGAAAATCAGTAAAAAGAATGATATATGCTTGCATATGTCATTTTTTTATTGTAATTTTGCGCCCAAAATTCATAAAAATCGTATATGAAAAACAAATTTCTCTCTTTGGGATTCGCGCTTACTCTACTGATGGTGTGTGTCTCTTCGTCGTATGCGGCGGGTGAAACTTACAGCGTTTGGAATGGAGCGGGTGCAAGTACCATCTCTCCTTTGACGGATGTCATCGAGGTGAAGACAGCCAACGATTTGGCAGGTGTGGCCGCATTGAGTGCAACCACCGATTTTGCAGGAAAGACGATTGAGTTGAAAGCCAATATCGACCTGAACATGAAATCATGGACTCCGATCAGTTCGGCCGCTAAACCGTTCAAAGGTACGTTTAATGGTAACGGTCACCTCATCCGCGGTATCCGCGCGTTTGGAGGCAGTGCAGACGGTGTCGGCCTGTTCGGTCATGTGGGTCAGGGTGCTAAGATCCAGCAACTGGGTGTCAACGGTCTGATCATGGCGAAAAGCAAACGTCGCGTCGGTGCTATCGCCGGTGTATGCGACGGTGCAATCAGCGAGTGCTGGTCGATGGCCGAGATAGTGGCTTCCGGTAATGTGACCGGTGGACTGGTAGGTGACCTGCAGAAGAACGGTTCGATCACCGATTGCTATCAGTCGGGGCTGATATACCATGCAGCCGACAGTGCCGGCGGTATCGTAGGTCTCAATGCCGGTAAGTTGGAGCGCGTATATAGTTCCGGCTACGCCGCTAATGATGCTTACGCCATCGTCGGAGCAGACGCGAAAGGAAGTTACGACAAGTGTTATTTCGACCGTAAGGCTTACCTGCAGAAATCGGGTATAGAAGGCAACAAAATCACGCCGGTCGATTCGACGGAGAATATGTTCCACCTCTTTGCTACCAGCGACCGGTGGATTAACTCCGCTACCGCCTATCCGATGTTAGCGGTGTTCGCCGGTACGGATGCAGCCAAACTGTCGGTGGCACCGATGTTCCTGGAGACCACGGCTACCAATCCGGTGGAGCATGCCAATGACGTGACGCTCCATTTCACCGTCAGCATCGAAGGTGGTATCAAGTGGACGTGCCAGACTACCGATAGTGAACAGTGGATCAAGATCGATAATGCGACAGGTAATGTGAAGGTCGTTCGTCCTTGCAATCGGACGGAGGTGCTGGTGGATGTTACCTTAGGCACGGAGACACGCGTGGTATATATGAGTCCGCGTCGTACGGAAGACCTGCTGCCAGGTATGTTTGTCGGCCAGGATGAAGAGGCCGATACGCTCAATTATATCCATTATTACTGCCACGACTCGTATGAACTGATGGATGAAGAAGCGTATATGAAACCGGCTGAGTTGGGTTGGTTGGGCGAAGACGGCGACTATCATTATCAGGTAGTGCGTTATATCGTCATAGGCGAGGATACCACCGTGATGGACACGATGCTCAAAGATGCCAACACCAATACATACAAACATTGGTTCGACACCTGCACCGTACCGACAGACACTGCCGGTCATTTCATCATTCGCAGTTATGTGCATGACAACGGTTGTTCGATTGACTGGCGCGAGAACAAGACGGGATTCGAGTACTATGTATATGGTAAGTTCATTCCGGGCATGATCGTCACCAAGACGGATACCATCTATCTGGAGACTGTACCGACCTTAGTCAGCACGACGGGCAGCGAAGCGTCCATCGGCGGAACGGGAACGGTCTATTACCAATGGTTCGTGAACGGCGATTCGATTCATACGCAGACGGGACTCGAACTGCACGGTTATCCGCTCAGCAAACCGGGCACCTATAATTTTACGCGCGGTACGCGCGACAGCCTATGCTACACGCCGGAGCACACCTTGGAGAACTTAGGTGTCTATACCGTTTGGGTAGTAGAACCGGTGGATCCGGGTGAGATATTGAATAAGGAGAACCAGAATTTCTGTACCGTGGAGGAGGCAAAAGCCTATATCGTGGAGGCTACGAAAGCTACCGGAGGTGCCGGTAAGATCGAATATCGCTGGTTTATGGACAATCATGAGATCATAGGTGCGAAGGCACAGAACCTGCCGCTGAGCGGATTGGATCTGCAGGCCGGACGCAGTTATACCTTCACTCGTGAGGTACAGGATGACACACGTTTCACCACCTGGCAGAAGAGCCGCTATTCCAAGACCATTCATATCATGGCGGATTTGACGCCTGGTGCGATCGAGGAGACAGAGTTGGAGAACTACTGCTTCGATGCCGAAGCCACTGAAACGACAACGGCTACCATCACCAACAATGAGAAAGAGGCCGCGCAGTGCGAGGACGGACTGGAGTATATGTGGGTGCGCGAACCGGGTAACAGTATCATCGGTGATAAGAAGGAACTGAACTACACTTTCCCGATGAGCGAGATCGAGTTGGGCACCACCTATACCTACCATCGCTACGTGCGTAACACCAACCCGGATTGCGAGTGGGAAGAGTCGGCAGGTGTTGTGACCCAGTACTATGGCCAAGCGATCTATGCGGAGGTGACGAAGACGATCTGTAGCGAGCGTCTGCCGTACACCATCGTCCATACGGACAGCGACGGCAAGCAGACCGAGCATACCTTCACCTATAACGGTGAGCGATGGGAAGTGAGTGATGACGCCGGTGAGTGTCCTGCCGACACGGTCTTCATCGTAGAGACCGTAGAGATGCCGTCTTTGAGTATCGACACCGTGGTGCATGTATGCCAAGAGACCGGTTCGATGGAGTTGGAATATACGCAGTTGGATGGTCATGCGTCGAATACCTTCCGCATCACTTTCTCGCCGGACATGGCGAAGTATATGGGTAGAAAAGACACGGTAGGAACGATCACCAAACCGGGTTATATCGTGCTGGAGAACATGCCGCCGGTAGGTACCGGAGACTGCTATCTGGACCTGGAGATCGGTTACACCGGCGATAGCGGTTCGGACGAAGATGTTTGCTACAGCACGCCGAGTAAGATGCGCGTGGACTTCAGTCTCGGTGGATACCTGCATACCAAATATGACCGTGTGCTGTTCGTGGATAACAACCCGGACAACGGTCTGATCACCGGCGGTGCCGACAAACTGAAGTTTGTGGCATACCAGTGGTACAAAGACGGACAGATCCTCGAAGGTGAGACCAAGCAGTATTACCACCAAGGTGGTGCTTCGTTATCCGGTATCTTCTATGTGATGCTGATTGCCGAAGACGGAAAGAAATATCGTTCTTGCGAAGTCACCTTACCTACCGGTTCATCGAGCGCACCGCAACAGACGAGTGTCTATCCGATTCCTGCCGATGCAGGTCAGACCGTGACGGTAGAAGGATTCGGAAACATGCAGATCGTCTCCTTGGCCGGAGAAAAAGTGGCAGAAGTGAACGGCGTCGAAGGATCGACCACCGTCAACGCGCCACGTATTCCGGGTATCTACTTCGTGCAGATCATCACGGAAGACGGACAGATCGAGATTCATAAACTGATTGTAAAATAAGGAGGAACGGATATGAGAAAGTTATTTGTAACCATCGCGATTATCGCAGTAGCCGTTGCTCTTTCGGCCAGTCAGTATCCCGACTCGGTGCAGCAGGCCGGCAAAGCCGAACCCAACATCGCCTACGGATGGAATTTTGAGTTCGCCGGTGGGCTGGGTGTCGGTAGTTATACCTATCAGCAGATCGGTCAGTCCTTCACCAACACCGATCGTCATGTGACGAATAAGGTGCACTTCCCGTCGTGGAATGCCGCCTTCGGATTGAGTTATTATTTCGTGCCCTGGATGGGTCTCGGAACAGGTGTGCAGTTCTCGGATTACACCAATAAAGCAGCGGTGACGGAACCGTGGAAGACGCCGTCCGATCCGATGCTCAAGGATCCTTTCGGCGATGAGTACCAACTGACCACCACGCCGGATAATGTCTATGAGAACCAACACCTTTATATGATCGAGGTGCCTATCGCGCTGAAGTTCCGTGCTCGGCCGGGTGTGGTGGGTTTCACCGCTACGGCAGGAATGAAACTTGGTTTCCCGGTTGCTAACAGTTATCGGCTGAGCGACAAAGGACAGATACAGAACTCCGTCTATTATCCGTTCTATGACCTGACAATCCAGGATGTACCGACGGTAGTGGAGAACATCCCTATCACCGGTGCTTCGGGCTCGTATGAGTCGTACCGCTGGAAGAAACTCAACTATGCCGCATACGCCGAGATAGGTATGCTGGTGCGCGTGCATCAGCGGGTGGAGTTAGCCATCACCGCTTTTGCGAACTATTATATCAACGATGTGATGGATGCGCATAATACAAACCCGCTGGCGTTTGCTAACTACGGCACCTCTGTCGGCGAATATAAAGTGCCGTACACCGCTGCTTATAACGGTGTGCTGCGTACCAACGAAGCGGAATCGGTTCACCCGTGGAATGTGGGATTGAAGATCGGCGTGCAGATCAATGCAAACCGCACCAAAGCACAGCGCGATTATGACCGCGAGCAGCGTAAGAAACGTCAGGAGCAACTGGCTGAACAGACGCAAGAGGAAGAACCCGTTGAGACACTGCTGCCGGTAATCGATACCTTGGCCGAAGTGGTCGATACAATCCCTGAGTTGGCTGAGGATACATTGCCGGATCTTATCCTGCCTGATCCGCGTGAAGAGGCGATTCGTCGTATCTTGGAGATAGCCGAAGCGAACGACATCAATATCTGCACGACTTTCTGTCAGATCCACGACACCGTCTATCGCGAGATCCACGATACGATCTATCTCTATCGCGATCCGGAACCGACACCGGTCATCAAGGAAGATACGGTAGCCAAACAGCTGGACGACATGCTCAGCGAAGCAGTCATCTTCTTCGATCTCGATAAGGCTGTGCCTATCCTGGAACCGGCTGATATCTTAGTTCGTATCGCCGAAGTGCTGAAGCGCCACCCGAACCAGAAGATCCACGTCAACGGTCATGCTTGCAAACTCGGCAAACCGGATTATAACCAGCGTCTGGCGATGCGCCGTGCGAAAGCTGTCGTAGAGCAACTCAAAGCGCTGGGTGTACGCGAAGACCAACTGATGACAGCCAGCTTAGGCGCCGACATGCCGTATCGCTATAACGGCCACCATCAGTTGAGCAAAGACCGCCGTGTAGAGATCGTACCTACCTATCAGACGACAGAGATCGTCGTCAGCGGAACGCGCTTGGCGCAGATCGCACGACGTCATTACGGCAATCCGGATTTCTGGGTATTCATCTATGAAGCCAATAAAGAAGATATCCCGAATCCATCGGATTTGGAACCGGGCATGGTACTGGAGATTCCTAACTTGTCGGAACGACTGAAAGGAATGAATGAGAGCCAGATCATGGAAGAAGTGAAACGGCTCAAAGAAACGCTTATAAAGAAATGATAGAGACAAGGTGGTGTGAATAGCCACCTTGTTCTATATTATAAATGCCGTTGGAATCGAGCTTCTCCACCTTCACGCGTCCTGAACAATGAATAATACGTTCGGGGTCGATGATGATACCTACGTGACTGATCTTACCATCCTCATGATCGAAGAAAGCCAGGTCTCCTGCTTTCGCTTTATCCAAACCGGATACAGGAGTGCCTTGTGTCGCTTGCTCGGAGGCATTGCGCAGCAGGTGTTTACCGAACAGACTCATCACCACTTGCGTGAAACCGGAGCAGTCCATGCCCATCGCATTCTTTCCGCCCCATAAGTACGGGGTGTTGATGAAGAAACGCAAGGTATTCAGCAGGTTCTCCTGGTTCAGATCGATGGGTTGCGTGATGACCATAGAGGGGTCAATACGAAAACCGACACCCAGCACTTCGAACCGTCCGTCTTTATAGTTGGTAAGTCGTGTGCCTGCCGTTAAAGGAATGGTCTGACCGTTGTTCTCACTCACGGCATAGGTCATCGGGAAAGCGATCATCGCGGCGTGTTCCAACCCGGTGCGGTACGTCTTTTCCTCCTCGCCCGACATAAGGGTGATCATCTTCGCATCCACCCATCCTTCTTGTCCGTCGGACTCTATTTTGATCCGATTCCATCGGGGTTTCTGCTCCAGCACCGTGCATAACTCACCGAACAGCACCTGTGTGTTCTGTTCCGCGCCTTCTCGTGCTTCTGCTCGCACCGGTATCACACTATGTAATGCAATCCCTTTCACCTTTCACCTTTCACCTTTATCACCACACTTCCTGCGGGTGGTGATTATCCGTACGGGGGTAGTCAATCGTATAATGCAGGCCTCGACTCTCCTTGCGCTCCATCGCCTGACGGGTGATGAGATAGCCTACATTGATCATGTTACGCAGTTCGCAGATCTCCTTATCGGCCTTCACACGTTTGAACAGATCTTCGGTCTCTTCGTACAGCAGGTCCAACCGTTCCCATGCGCGACGCAGACGTAAGTCTGAACGCACGATACCGACGTAGGTAGACATGATCTGCCCCACCTCTTTGACGTCTTGCGCGATGAGAACGCGCTCCTCATTGCTGAGCGTACCTTCATCGTTCCATGCCGGAATTTTCTCGTTGAAACCGTAGTTTTCGATCACACTGAGACTGTGTTTAGCCGCAGCGTCGGCATAGACGACGGCTTCGATAAGCGAGTTCGATGCCAAGCGGTTACCGCCATGCAGACCGGTGCACGAACACTCGCCCACAGCATAGAGACGCTTGATGCTCGACTGTCCGTCCAGATCCACCTTGATACCACCGCACATATAGTGTGCGCACGGAGCAACCGGGATATACTGCTTCGTGATATCAATGCCGATACTCAGGCACTTCGCGTAGATATTGGGAAAATGATGTTTGGTCTCTTCCGGATCTTTATGCGTCACATCGAGGCACACATGATCGATGGCATGAATCTTCATCTCGTTGTCTATCGCACGCGCTACTATATCACGCGGAGCGAGACTCAGACGCGGATCATATTTCTGCATGAACTCTTCCCCATTCGGCAGACGGAGAATACCTCCGTATCCGCGCATGGCTTCGGTAATGAGATAAGCCGGATGTGTCTCTTGAGGGTTATACAGACTCGTCGGATGGAACTGCACAAACTCCATATCTTTGACCATTCCCTTTGCGCGATAGACCATCGCGATACCATCGCCCGTAGCTATCTCGGGGTTCGTCGTTGTCGCATAGACAGCACCGGTTCCACCGGTAGCCATCAGCGTGATACGACTGAGGTACGTGTCGATCTTCTGGGTCTTGGGGTTGAGGATATAGGCACCGTAGCACTCGATATCCGGCGTACGACGGGTGACACGTACACCGAGATGGTGCTGCGTGATGATCTCTACCGCAAAATGGTTCTCCAGCACTTCGATATACGGATTAGCCCGTACGGCTTCCATCAGTCCGCGTTGTATCTCCGCACCGGTGTCGTCGGCGTGATGGAGGATACGGAACTCCGAGTGACCACCTTCGCGGTGCAGGTCGAAAGCACCGTCTTCTTTCTTATCGAAGTTCACACCCCATTGCACCAGTTCCTGAATCCCTTTCGGTGCATTACGAACCACCTGTTCAACGGCTGCCGGGTCACTGAGCCAGTCACCGGCAACCATCGTGTCGTGGATATGTTTGTCAAAATCATCCACCAACAGGTTGGTTACGGAGGCAATACCTCCTTGCGCTTTGGCTGTGTTCGCCTCTTCCAGCGTCGTCTTACAGCACAAAGCAATCTTATATTTCTCCGTTCGCGCCACTTTGAGCGCAAAACTCATACCGGCTACACCGCCGCCGATAATCAAAAAATCATATTTACGAGTCATAGTTCGCTAAACTCTAAACACTCAACTCTAAACTTTACCTGGCTTTGCACAAGGCAAAGACTGTAAATTTCGCACCTCTGCATCGCCGCATCGCTTTCAAGCAACTCCGCATCGTCTCTCCGGTGGTGACCAAGTCATCCACTATCAGGATGTGCTTGCGGTACAGTTGTTCAGGATGGATGACGGCAAACGCTTCGGCTACATTCTGCTTGCGTTCTTCTCCGCTCTGCATCGCCTGCTGAGGCGTATGGCGTACGCGCATCACATGCGTTGTGTCCACCGGAATACCGGTCACTTCGCTGATGCCTCGTGCGATATATTCGGATTGGTTGTATCCTCGTTCTCGCAACCGTCTCGGATGCAGCGGAATAGGGATGATTAGCTCGATTTCATCGAAGAAATCCGTATATTGCATCTCTATCGCGGCTTGCCGTCCGAGGTGGTATCCGATACGCGGTTGGTCCGCATATTTCATCCGATGGATAAGCTGCTGAACCGGATGATCTTTCTCATAAAAGAGATACGCCGCGGCGCGCGTGCCCACCACCTCTTCCGTGCTGTTCTGTCGCAGCGTTGCCTGCTCGGTGCGGGGAAGGGATTGGATACACTTTTCACAAAGGAAAGCGGCCTCAATATATCCCTCGCACATCGGACATGTACGAGGGAAGAGGATATCCAGCAGGTTAGAGAGTAACACCGTTCTTGAAGATCGCTATCTCGTGATAGCCGTTCTTCTCGTTGTTGGTTCTTGCTCCGTTCGCCACTTCGATCACGAAGTCCGCAAAGCGTTTCGCCACTTGCTCCATCGGTTCGCCTTCGGCGATGACACCGGCATTGAAGTCAATCCAGTTCGGTTTGTTGTGATACAAGTTCGAATTGGTAGATATCTTCATCGTCGGCACATAGGTGCCGAACGGCGTACCGCGACCGGTGGTGAACAGCACCATGTGGCATCCGCAGGAAGCGAGGGCCGTCGAAGCCACCAGGTCATTACCCGGGGCGGACAGCAGGTTCAGTCCCTTCACTTGCAATCGCTCGCCGTACGGCATCACGCCGCGTACCAGCGATGCACCGCATTTCTGCGTGCAACCGAGGGCTTTATCTTCCAGCGTGGAGATACCTCCGGCTTTGTTACCCGGACTCGGGTTCTCACCGACGGGTTCACCGTGACTGAGGAAATAATCCTTGAAGTCATTGATGAGGCTCACGGTCTGATCGAACAGCTCGCGGTTCGCACAGCGGTCCATCAAGATCGTCTCGGCGCCGAACATCTCCGGCACTTCGGTCAGCACCGTCGTACCGCCTTGTGCTACGAGCCAGTCGGACAGGCAACCCAATAAGGGGTTAGCCGTGATACCGCTGAAACCGTCCGAACCGCCACATTTGAGACCTACGCGCAGTTCGCTCAAGGGCACCGCTACACGTTTGTCATGCTGGGTCTTGGTGTACAGTTCGCGCAAGATAGGCATGCAGTATTCCACTTCGTCGCCTTGGATCTTCTGGGTCGTAACGAACTTAACGCGGTCCTCGTCGATCTCGCCACAGAATGCTTTGAAGACATCGGGTTGGTTGTTCTCGCAACCCAGCGAAACGACTAAGATAGCACCTGCATTGGGGTGATGAATCATGTCGCGCAGGATCTTCTTCGTGTTCTCGTGGTCGTCGCCTAACTGTGAGCAACCGTAGTTATGCGGGAAAGCAAAGATATTATCCGCACCGGTCTCTTGACGCAGACGTTCCGCACATTTCTGGATGATACCGTTCACGCAACCGACGGTAGGGATGATCCATACTTCATTACGGATTCCCACCTGTCCGTCTTTGCGGCGATACCCCATAAAAGCGCGCTTTTCATCGGGAATATTGAGCACCACCTCTTTCGGATGATACTCGTACGAGAGCAGTCCGGCGAGGTTGGTCTTGATGTTATTCTCATTCATCCAACTGCCCGCTTTCTTTGCTTCGCGTGCATGGCCGATCGGAAAACCGTACTTGATCACGTTCTCGCCTTCCGCCAGGTCTTTGATAGCTATCTTATGTCCGGCGGGAACATCCTCGAGCACGGTGATCTGCTTGCCGTCCACTTCTATAACGGCACCTGCCGACTGCGGCTGTATGGCTACAACCACGTTGTCGGCAGGATTGATTTTAAGGATATCAGTCATATTAGAGAATCGTTTTGACGGTTTCTAACATGCCTTTTTTCTCGATGGATTCGAGGAAATTGACTACCATGTCGGTCAGACCCGGGATCTTATTGAGGTCCTCTTTGGATTCTTTCCAGATGATGTCGGTTGCGCCGAGCACACCTTCCGCCACTTTGCGTTTGTCGCCGGTAGCCCAGAGTTGTGCCAGCAGATCCATGATCTCCTGTGCATCGTTCGGTTGGATCGGCGCACCGTCGGCGCGGGTACCACCTTTGTAGTACGTGATGATAGCCGCCAGACCGAGAACGAGGCCCTTCGGCAGTTCGCCCTTGCGCTCCAGATAAACTTTCAGACCCGGCAGGTCGCGTGTCTCGAATTTCGGGAACGAGTTGAGCATGATCGAAGTAACAGCGTGATCTACGTACGGGTTGTTGAAGCGCTCCAGCACGGATTCGCCGTACGCTTTCAACTCATCCTTCGGCAGGTTCAGCGTCTCGAGCAGCTCATCGAACATCACTTTGTGGATGTATTTACCGAGGATCTCGTGGTTGCAAGCATCGCGAACGATATTCACGCCGCTGAGGTAAGTAACCGGCGAAAGCACAGTGTGCGGGCCGTTGAGCAGCGTCACTTTGCGCTCGTGGTACGGTTTCTCGGATTCAGCGATCAGCACGTTCAGACCGGCTTTGTTTGCCGGGAACTCAGCCTCCAACTCAGCAATAGACATGTTCTCCGGTTTCTCGATCACCCAGAGGTGGAAGATCTCGGCTTGAACAACGAGGTTGTCGTTGTAGCCCACTTTCTCCTGGATCTCGGCGATGTCCTTGCGCGGGAAGCCCGGAACGATACGGTCTACGAGCGTTGCGCAAACGTAGTTGTATTTCTCGAACCAGTCTTTGAAGCCCTGATAGTCTGCGCCGAAATCATCTTTCCAAAGCTCGATGTACTTGCGGATGCAGTCTTTGAGGTGGTGTCCGTTGAGGAAGATCAACTCGCACGGCATGAAGATCAGACCCTTGGTCGGATCGCCGTTGAAAGTCTTGTAACGACGGAAGAGCAGTTGCACCAGTTTGCCCGGATAAGAACTTGCCGGAGCGTCGGTGAACTTACATGCCGGATCAAACGTGATACCTGCTTCGGTGGTGTTCGAGATCACGAAACGGATCTCCGGTTGCTCTGCGAGCGCCATGTATGCCCAGTTCTGGGTGTACGGGTTCAGCGCGCGGCTGATCACGTCGATACGCTCCAGCGAGTTAACGGCTTTGCCGTCCAGACGACCCTGCAGGTTGACATGATACAAGCAGTCTTGACCGTTGAGCCACTCGACCATACCTTTGTCGATCGGTTGAACGACAGCTACCGAACCGTTGAAGTTGGTCTTGGCGTTCATGTTCCATACGATCCAGTCCACGAATGCGCGGAGGAAGTTACCTTCACCAAACTGGATGATTTTCTCAGGCATTACGCTCTTCGGCGCTGTCCACTTGTTCAATGCTTTTTTTGCCATAATGTTAGATATATTAAATGATTAATTGTATGTCCGCAAACCTTTGCGCTGCAAAGGTACAATTTTTTTTTGATATATACAAGAGGATTATTGCTTTTTACACAAAAGACGTCAAAAATTTGCCTAATTCAGGCATTTTTTGTGTTTTTATATGCTAAGCACGTACTTCCTCAACCAGGCATCGATGTCGTCTATAGCGGGATTAACATGTTTACGAACGATTTGCCTCCTGTGGTAAACCGTCTGTTTCTGAACGTTTAACACGATAGACATGTCATTATCCGACGCGCCGATGATACTCAGTATCGCAAACTGCATATCCGATTCGGTCAGTTCGGGATAATCCGCGCGCAAACGACTGATGGCACCGTCCAAAGCCTTATCGATCGATGCAATCAGTTCATCCAAACTCTCTTTACTCATCACTAGTTTCTCGTCGCGATAGGTCTGCAACCATTTCGGAAACTCCACCTCATTGCCTCGCATGTGTTGCAACTCGATCTCACGTGTCAAACTCACTTTCTGTTGCAATCTCTCCAAAGCCAACTGCAACTGTTGCACATATTTGTCGCGTAACGCCTCTAACTGCCGGGCCTGGTCACGACGACGTTGTTGCCAATAGCGCCACAACACCAGCATCAAGGCTATAACTAACACCAGTAACAACACCAACACGGACGATATCTTTCGTTGCCATTGTTTCTCGTTCTGGGCTTTTTCTGCTAACTGCTGCTCTCGCGCCACGTCATAGTGTAAGGAGAGAGCATACGTGCGCGCACCTGCGTCGCGTTGCAACTCCTCTATCTTGCGGTCATACAAATCCAATAGCACGCGATAAGCGGCTTCTTCTTCTCCGCGTTGAAGCAAAATCTTACTGTTCAAATACGCGTATGTCTGGTCAAACCAATAGGTATAGGCCGAATCGGTCGGTTGCAGTTGTGCCAGATAATAAGCAGCCGAGTCTGTTGCGTGTTGCGCCAGGAACAATTCCACTATCTCCGCATAGCGCGTAGGGATTTGATAGGTCTCGGCCATTCGTCTGCACACCACCAGACGTGGAGAAACACTATCCGGATAACAGAGTTGATAACGATATGCATCTATATCAAGCTTAAGTAACTCATTCTGAGCAACTTCCGCATAGTGTTCCGCTTGACCAAAATACCAAAGAACGCTGTCTCTCTCTCCATTGGCAATAGCTATTGTACGCGCTATATCTCGGTAAGCACATGCCAAATAAACCGCATTACTGTCAGGATCTAACATCGGTATCGCTCTGCGATAATATGCTTGCGCAATATCGTACAACATCTCACTCTCCGAAGTATTGCCTAAACGAAACCAGGTCAAACCTAATAACTGGTCTCTTTGATGTGACACGGGCAAAGTAACTAATATCTCTTCTGCTTGCTTCAAATAAGCCGTAGAATTTTCATACTGACTACTATTGTTGGATGATATTCCCTGACGGTATAATTCTTCCGCTTCGTGAAGCCGATTTTGGGCATTTTGAGACGCAAAATGGCAACTCTGAAAGCAAAAAATCAAGCCTAAAAGAGGTAAAAATTCCAATCGTACAACTTTATTTTTCATACAAAATTATAATTTACTTATTTACAATGACTTACAAAATACCATATATACCACTCGTACAACTGCAAAATTTGGTCATGTCAAAAAAAAGCAGTACCTTTGCACCGAATTTCAAAATGTATTTTGGAGCGCAAAATTAGTAAAACTTTTTAACATATGCAAATTATGGAAAAGAAAAATCAAATTTGTCTGCTTTTTGTAGCAATTATGTTATTAAAAGGAATGTGTGCCTACGCGCAAAGGGTTTTTATTGACAGCGTTTATTATACGCTGGACAACACAGCCATGACAGCACAAATAGCGGTACAGAGTAACAACACCGCTGTTGGTGACATCGTTATTAATGACACAGTGACGTACGAAGGCGCGAATTACGCGGTTACGAGTATGGCAGACGATGCTTTTGCCAATTGCAATCAACTGACATCTATCGTATTGCCTCAAACCCTGCGTAATTTAGGTAAAAATGCTTTTCTGAGTTGCACGAGGCTTACCTCCTGTATCATTCCGGACAGTACGATCACGGAGATTCCGTTTGAGGCGTTCTTGAAAGCAGGACTCATTGAGTTCCGCGTGCCGGAAGGCGTGACATATATCGAGCAGCGTTCGTTTGAACAGATGCCCAACTTGCTGCGCGTACACCTTGCTAATTCGGTGAAGTCGCTGACATCGTGGTCTTTCTACAACCTGCCCGCACTTCAAGATCCCATTTACAACGACAGTCTGTTTGTGCTGATGCCGGATAATTACCGAGGTGCTTACACAATACCGTCAAGCATCAAAGTGATTTGCAACATGGCCTTCTACGGCTGTACAAAGGTCACGAGCCTTACTATCCCTGAAGGCGTGGAACAGATAGAGAGTCTGTCGCTTTTCTTTAGTTTGAACAGTTCGGTAAAGACACTACATATTCCATCGACAGTAAACTATATCGGTCCGAATGCCATATGCAGCGGAAGACTGGAGACGGTGACGGTAGCGGCTGACAATCAGCACTATACGACTTGGAACGGGTTAGTCTGCACCAAAGATATGAAGACGCTGGTTTATTGTCCTGACCGCAAATATGTGTACACCACATTGCCCGAATCCATTGAACATATTGCCCCCTACGCATTCTACGTAGCGTCCAATCTGTATAAGTTAGAGATGCCAAACGTGAAGACTATCGGTGAAAATGCTTTTGCGGAAAACAATCTGGAAAGCCTTACCTTGCCGGCATGCCTGGAAGAAATCGGAAATGAGGCTTTCTCCGAATCGTTCGATCTGACCAGCGTGACCATCCCTGCGTCGGTGACAAACATCGGTGAAGAAGTGTTCAGTTATTCACGCAAGTTGAACAAGGCGGTGATCAACAATGCCATCATCGGAAAGGGCCAGTTCTACAAAGCGACGGGGTTAGAGACCATTGAAATAGGCACGAACCTGCGTGAGATACGCGCGTATGCTTTTCAGCAATGCCAACAACTCTGGTACGTCCGCATGCCGGAAGCCAATGATTATTTCCGTACGATAGACGGTGTACTTTTCTCTGCCGACACAACGGCTTTGGCCCTTTATCCGCCCAAGCATGACGGAAAAATTATTGAACTGCCGGAGCAGACGACCACGCTGCGTTCCGGTTCGCTGAGAGGCATTGACAAGGACAAGTTGGTGCTTTCGAGGCAAACAACATTGCTGGAAAATGAAGTGTTCGGCGGTTATTTCTGGGGCAATGATGTGACACCTGTTCTTGACACGATCGTAGCGCCGATGATGTCGATTCCTGCGACGCAGGGCAATCCTTTCAATCTGCTCAATCAAGCTCAAACAGTCCTTTTAGTGCCATGTGACTCGCTCGCGGATATTTATCGTGCCAATAGCATCTGGAGGGGCTTTAACATCCAAGTGGACAGTACACTTCTGGAGCTGCCGGAAAAAGAGCCGGAGGTAGAGACGCAACCCGACGACCACAGCGTGCAGTTTACATGGCCGGCCGTGGAAGGAGCCAGTTACTATACGCTCATCATCTGGGCGAACGAGGAGCGCACGGAGAAGATTTGTACGCTGACATTCAACTCCATGGGACAACTCATCGAAATCGACTTCTCCAGACATGCCCCTGCACGTAGGGCGATGAATACCGCCGATACCTTCTCGTTCCGTTACAACGGTTTGGATGAGAATACCGACTATTGGTTCACAATAACAGCCTCGGATGAAAACGACACCGAACTCTTCAATGCCTCCGGCTCGTTTGCTACACTTGGGGCAAACTCACCGACCAATATAGAAGATGTACAGAGGGATGATGTACCATGTACAAAAGTGTTGCGCAACGGACAAATTATCATCCGTCGTAATGACGCAGAATACAGTATTCAAGGAAATCAACTGAAATAATATACGATCATGAAAACGAAAGTATCTATTATTCTTGTTTGCTTGATTTGGATGGCAAGCAGCCTATCCGCAACAGTCTATAACGGCGTGTGCGGAGAACATCTGACGTGGACGTACGACACGGAAACCGGTGACATGGTCATTGAGGGCTATGGCAAACTGGAGAAAACCGTGGACAGTCTTTGGTGGAAAAAATCGCCCATAGTGGAAACCGCCCAGTATTCCAATAATTACAAGGCGAAAAGTCCAAAGCGTGTTATTCTGCCCGAAGGAGTGACGAGTATTTGTAACGGGGCATTCAGCGATTTTGCTCTGATGACAGAATGTAACATTCCGGACGGAGTGACGAAGATAGGTTCTTCGGCATTCTCTGGTTGTAGTAAATTGAAACACATGTTTTTACCTAATTCCGTGGACACTATTGGTGCAAGTGCTTTCAACGAGTGTAAGGCATTAGATTCGCTGGATTGCGGGAAAGGAGTTAAGTACATCGGCGGGCAAGCTTTCTTCAACTGCGATAACTTGGACTACCTGCGTTGGTCGGACAGTCTGGAGTATCTCGGCAGGTTGGCTTTTGACGGCATGAGCGAGCAGGGAGGCAGTTACTACCATGCTTTCCCGGACACCCTCTTCTTTCCTGCCACTTTGCGCTCCAACGAGCAGCTTTCGTGGGCGTCTATGAACAGGTTGAAAGCCATTGTGTGGAACGTCCGCAAACTGGATACTCAATCAACGACCGGGTACGGACATATTCTCTATAATCCGTACACCAGTTACAAAGAAATTATATTCGGTCCGGATGTAGAAGAAATTCCTGACTATTTCATGGTTAATCAGAAAGCTATCACCCGTATTCTTTTGCCCGAAGGGACACGAAAAATAGGGAATAGCGCTTTCTCCGGTTGCGCTAAAATAGAAGAAATTGTGCTTCCTTCTACTTTGGAAACGATAGATCCATTGGCTTTCCAGGGATGCCTTGCAATCAAAAGAGCAGATATTCCGTCCTCTATAAGCAGCCTTTCTTCCGGAATTTTTAATGGATGTACTGCGCTCGAAAGAGTCACACTGCCGGAGGGTATGACGGCGATAGGAGATAATTCTTTTGCGGGCTGTGCGCAACTCGATTCGATTGTTTTACCGCAAAATCTGTGTATGATAGGAAGCGGTGCTTTCAAGGGAATTGTTTTACCGGATTCATTGTTTATTCCCGATAAAGTAGTCGCTATCGGCAATAATGCGTTTGAGAACTGGTCTTCGCTTGAATACTTGTCTATCGGCAAGAACGTGACGCTCATCGGCGACAATGCCTTCAAAGGGGATAGCGCCATTAAGAAAATCACTGTTTGGGCAGCGGTGCCGCCGATGGTTTCGGAAGGAACGCTCGCTGACATCCCTGACTCCGCTTGGCTTTCTGTACTTCCTGATAGCCGTAAACTTTATCGCGAGCACCCTTATTGGGGACGTTTCCGCATGGCGGATGTACCGGATTCGACGATGATCCAACGTACCGTCACTGTGGATGCTGCTGAGACGACAGCCGACTTTACATGGCCGACGGACAGTGCGGCGCATAGTTATCAAATCGATATTTACAAAGACGGCGCGGTCTTCTGCAAACTGACACTCGGCAACCGCGGACAGCTTCTTGGTATCTCTTTCTCTGCGCCCGGCAGAAAAATGACCAATGACCAATCACAAATGACCAATGACGAAAGTCAGCCTTACACCCTTTCCTTCAAAGTCACCGGTCTGGATGCTGCTTCGCGATACACGTATGTATTGTCTGTCTTGGATGAGAACGATGCTCCGCTGCACGTCTATGTGGGAGATTTTGCGACTTTGGGATACGAGGGTGAGTTGCAATACGACGGTAACGAACTTATCCCGACACCGCCGATTATTCCGGGCGATCCGGATGGACAAAGCGTAATCACCGGCATCGAAAAAACCGATTCGGAGGGCTCAGAGAAAAAAGCCATTATTGAAGGACGACTTCTCTTTTTTACACCGCAAGGTATCTATGATATAACCGGAAAACGCATCGAGTAAATAAGATTTTATGACACGCGTATTTATGTGGATAAATACTGTGCTGATAAGCATGGTATTAGGGGCGACCCATACCTTTGCGCAGAGTCTGACACCCTGGAGCGGAGGTACACAAATGCCCAATTTCAACGGAGAAACATACACTGTCCGGACGGCGGAAGAGTTAGCCTGGATAGCCTCAGCGAGCCGTACGGATGACTTTGCGGGGAAGACCGTTCGTCTGGCTGCAGACCTTGATTTAGGCGGCAGCAGCGCGACTCCGCCGAGTTGGGAACCGATAGGCAGCGCTGCCAGACCGTTTCAGGGCGAGTTAGACGGAGCCAACCATGTGATTTATAACCTGTATATACTCTCTTCGTTCCTCCCCTCCGGCGCAGGGCTGATAGCCGAAAGCGGAAACGCGGCGGTCGTTCACCATATAGGCATCGCGCAAGGACAAATCATGACGGATGGCGCAAGTAACGTAGGATGCCTGGTAGGAACGAACCGCGGGCAGATACACCACTGCTTTAATATGACGCAGATCATTGCGCACAACGGCAATGATATCGGTGGTCTGGTGGGTACTAACTACGGCGGGATCAGCTTCTCATACAACGCCGGCATCATCACCGACGGCAATAATCATGTAGGCGGATTAGTGGGCTATAACAAAGCCTCGGCAGTCCTGAACAACTGCTATAGCATGGGTTATTGCAAGGGGTCCGACCATGTAGGAGCGTTATTCGGCAAGAACGAAGCGCCGGAAGACAACTTGACGATGGTTTATTTCGACCAGCAGTTAACGCGTATGTATGCCACAGGGTACGGAGGTTCGGACCCGATCCTCACCGATAATACCCGATACGCGATAGCCAAATCGTCCGATTTCATTGGGAGTAACAGCCCCTATTATGAGAATCCTGAGAACGAATGGCGTTGCTCTGCCGGAGGGTATGAGAGCCACCCGCAGTTGGTTTGTTTTGCCAACCACATTGCCTCGGAGATGTCGGTCAAGACCGTTATACTGGATGCAGAGAGCGTACCAATCATGCGTGCCGAGGGCGTTGGCGCTCCGACTGACGGAAACTCCCCCCGTACCGGTATCGGGTTGGAGAGACAGAACAGCAGTGCTTTCGGTTCCGGCCAATGGTACTCGCCGAGTCCGGATGTCATTTATATTGCAAACCCCCAAGGCGCGTCTGCGGCAGTGAAGCGTCCCTGCGGCAATCAGGAGGTGATCCTGACCATTAGCTGCGGTCCGGCAGTGAAGCAGGTATATACCATCGTGAAGGGCTACGAAGCCTTCGATGCCGGCATCTTGAGCGGGGCTTATACGGCTTGCTGGAATGAGGAAGAGGTAAAGTTTAAAGAAAAGAACAACAACGGCAAGGAAGCCACAGGCGGCAAAGACGACGAGCAGAAGGACGGGCAGTACAGCTACCAATACCAGCTCATCCGCGATACGGTGATCACCGCGGAAGACGGCACCAAGACCTACCTGCCGATGGATACTATCCGGCTCTGTCAAGAGGATTATAACGCATGGGCAATGCCGACCGACGTGCCGGGCGACTATGCCTTCCGCCGCGACGTGCATGACGTACAATGCAAGACCGATTGGACCCGCTCGCAAGGGCGGTTGTTTCTAACCGTGAGAAAAGAGTTCGACCCGGGAGAACTAAAAGAGCAACCCGACACGCTCTACGGCATACTGCCGATGACGACTACTATACAGAGTATTCAAGACGCGTCAGGAGGAGGAGAGGTGTTCCACTATAAATGGATGCTCAAAAGAAGCGAATGGATGGTAGAAGAACGGACCTGGAAACCCGTACCGGAAGACACCCGAAACCCCTTGTATATCGATGGAGAACAAGTGGAGACCCCCTCGCTGACCTACACCTTTGACCAACCCGGCACTTATACCTTCACGCGAAGCGTCCGGGAAGAGGCATGCAAGGCCAGTATGACCGAGTCCCGAAACCCGCATGTAGTGGTGGTTTTTGAAGCAATAAACCCCGGTTCCATCGAGAGTTTCAACCGAAACCTGTGCTCACCGGAATGTCTGGAAACGATTCATGAGACTGACACCGTCTCCGGCGGAAACGGGATTTATTCCTACCGATGGTTATGCAACGGAGAGGAGATTCCTCAGAGCGACACAACCTTCCTGCCGCTGGGAAACATACTGATGGATGCGGGCAATACATATGTTTTCACGCGCCAAGTGAAGGACGATACGGGCTTGATGGACTGGCTGACCTCAAGGGGCAGTGTTACGATCACCGTTTACGGCGGATATAGCGCCGGCAGTATTGAGCCGTTTGATCTGCAGGTTTACTCAGATGCCGGCGTACCGAGCGAAGTGACCGCCCTTATCCGCGAAGAGGAGCCGGCGCAGGGTAGCGCGGGCAGTGTGTTCACCTATTGCTGGCTGCTCTATCGCGGCAGTACGGACACGAAGCCGTTTGACACACTCCATATAGACGCGCCGATACTGAACACCGCTATCCCGTTAGAAAAATATCGCCTAACGGCGCCGATGAGTATCTTCTTGCAAAGAGCAGTAAAGAACGTCCTCTGCGAAGGCGAATGGCAAGTCTCGGAGGGCAAAGCCTCATGGCGTTTCGGCAGAGCCGAGAAGAAGACAGAGCGGATTATCATCTGCGCCGGGGACCTGCCGTACGACTACACCTATACGTTTGCAGACGGACATACGCAGACCTTCCGTTTTATAAGAGACGAAGAGCATTTTGTAGCCGCTGATGAGACCCACGAAGGCTGCCCGAAGGACGTGACGCTGGTGAGTGAGGTACTGCCGGTGCCGGCAGTGGAGGTCGTACCGAAAGTGTCGGTATGCGAGACGGAGAACCATCTGAAGATTGCCTACACGGTCGTCAGCGGTACGCCGGAACGCTTCGACCTCTATTTCCCACAAGCCTCCAAAGAAGCAGGTTTCCGCGATTCCATTGGTGCTTTTCTGCCGGAAGAGGATGTCATAGAAGTACCTCTGCCCAAGCGTGTACCCCTGGGACCGCAGGAGGTGACAATATGCTTTTATACTGATGAAGACGTGCCGGAGAAATGCAAGCAGGCGAAGCCGCAGAAGATGACCTTTACCATTAACCTGGACGGCTACGTACGGCGCAAAGGAGAGGACGTGGTCTATGTCGATAACAGTGGTATGCACACTGAAGGCGAACTCACATTTGTAGCGTATCAGTGGTACCGCGACGGGGTGATGCTGAGCGGTAAGACCGACCAGTTTCTCCATGAGAACCCTTCGTTGGACGGGATCTATCAGGTGGAGATGACGACACCGGACGGCACGGTATATCGCAGTTGTCTCTACGCGATGTACCCCACGCAAGGGGAAGAAGAGGTGCTAAGCGACCAACGGCCATGTAGAAAAATCATCGAGAACGGGCAATTAGTGCTGGTGGTAGGCGATCAACGATATACGGCAACGGGGCAAAAGATACAATAAGTATAACCGATGAAAATTCGTGCAAGTCATAGGGTATGGGCGCTGGTTCTCTGGTTGTTAGGAACCGGAGGAGGCATGAGCTGGTCGCAAAACGCGTTCTCTCCGAATCATTATATCGACATAGAGATCGGTGGTGGCATAGGCGGCCTGGGTTATGAATTAGACGGCGGAAGGACGTTTGTCTCTCCTTCGTTCTCTGTCGGCGCAGGCTATACGTGGTTCTTCCTTTCGATAGCGGGTCTGCAGACAGGAGTCCGGCTCACGCGTATCGCCACCACCGCCATGCTGACCGAACCGATGGAATGGCGTACCGGTACCGATGACGGGCGACTGCGAGACTACATGGGCGAAGAATACACCCACCGGGCATCCTTCAACGAATGGAAGGAGCGTGAGCAGATGTGGTTGTTGCAGGTACCGATAGGTCTGCGTTTCCGCCATTTCGCCAGTACGGACGCCCGCTACGGGCTACATGCGGCAGTAGGAGCTTTGCTCTCTGTCCCGCTGCGATCCTCCTATACCCTCCTCTCAGGCGAAGTGACCCATACGGGATGGTATGAACAATGGAGACTGCTGCTCCATGACCTGCCCGGACGGTTCGAGACAGAGAGCTATCCCCGCCATGAGGCTTCGTTCGGTTCCAGGATCCGACCGCTGGGTCTATCGGCGTACGGGGAAGCAGGTATGGTCATGCGTTTAGGAGAGAGGGCACAGCTGGTGGTGGCAGCATACGTACAATGGATGCCGATGGATTTTGCAGCGATGAAATCGGGCAAACATATCCCTATCGGTTTTGCTACCGAGCGCAATCACTATACCTTCATGAGCGAATATCAAGGCTTGGTCGGAACGGATAAGACCAGTGCTGTCCGGCCTTGGTCAGCAGGGGTAAAAGTGGCGATCTCTCTTTGGCCCGGCCAGACTACCGTCCAACGCAGACGATGCATGTGCACAATGATGAAATGATATAGAAAATAGTGATTTAATAGCGATTTATTTGCGCATGTCAAAAAAAAGCAGTAATTTTTCCTCAACGGACAACTTTTCATCCTGCATGGCAACCAACTCTATACGATCACGGGGCAACGTCTATTTTGACGTCCCCGGCAAGGAGCGAGAGCTCCGCTCGTTTTTCAAAATTTGGATGACAAAGTGACAAAGTGGCAAAGTTGATCTATTGTAATTTACACATTTACAGACGTTTTGTCAACTTTGCCACTTTGCCATCGTCTTTTATTTGAACGTTTCTTGTAAATCCAGTAGCTCAGCCGACCAGATGACTCAAATTTTGCATGGCGATATTGACGATCTTGGCGATATCGCCAGTTTCGCCTATATCGTCAGATGAAAAATCCCCTCTTTGGTTGAGTAAGAATCAAGTAAGGGTTAAGTAAGGGGCAAGTAAGGGTCTCCCCAGACTAATCCTAGACCATTGAGCATAGAACATCATAAGCAGAGGCTAACCAAAGGCACCCCAATTCAGTACGTCCCCTTGACGACGAGTCAGCGTCGTCTATGTCTTTTGCCCGAAAAATACTACTTATGCGAGCATAGACGATATTTTTTCGGCAAAAATCTTGCATATTCCAAATTTTTGTAGTAATTTTGCAGTCTAATCTGTAAAATCTGTAAAAAACACGAGTCATGCTATTAAGTATTCAGAGTTTCTTTGGCCAAGTAGATATATGGCAAGTACTGTCTTCCTTTATCTTTCTGATCGCTATCATCGATCCGTTTGGTAATATACCGGTGACGATCGGCATGGAGAAAAAGGGCATCAAGATCAGCCCTTGGCGCGTCAGTCTGGCCAGCTTTATTATCCTGATGGCGTTCCTCTTTGCAGGTGAATGGATCTTGAAACTATTCGGCGTACAGATCGAGTACTTCGCTATCGCCGGCGGTTTTGTGATCTTCCTTATGGCCCTGGAGATGATCCTGGACATCACGATCTTCCAGAACGACAAGCTGGAGGGCGTGGAGTCGGGGGCAGGATCGATCGTGCCGCTGGCTTTCCCGATGTACGCGGGTCCGGGTGCGTTCACAGCCCTGCTGGCCATCACGGCCGAGTATAGCATCGCGAGCCTGTGTATCTCGCTCACGCTCTGCATACTGGTGCTGTACCTGGTGCTGGTAGGCACCAACTGGTTGACCCAGTACCTGGGGCAGACGGCGCTGTATATCATCCGTAAGTTCTTTGGCATCATCGTGCTGGCGATAGCCTGCAAACTGATGTTCGCCAACCTGGCTACGATACTTTAAAATCAAAACAACGATATGAAAAGCTTTTCTGAAATGAAGATTGCGCTTGCCAGCGACCATGCCGGCTATGCGCTCAAGCAAAAGGTACAGCTCTTCCTGGAAGACAACGGTGCCACGGTGAAGGACTTCGGCTGCTACAGCACCGACAGTTGCGACTATCCCGACTATGCTCACCCCCTGGCTGAGGCGGTGGAGAAGGGCGAGTACGACTACGGCGTAGTGATCTGCTCGACGGGTAACGGCATCACCATGACCGCTAACAAGCACCAGGGTATCCGTGCCGCACTCTGCTGCGACACCAAGTTGGCTGAACTGGCACGTCAGCACAACGACGCCAACGTGTTGGG
>JAFXYK010000055.1 GCA_017541805.1 Paludibacteraceae bacterium | reverse complement strand
CGACCTATTCCGTAGATATAAGTCAGACTGACTTCGCCACATTTGTTCTGCGGTATATCTACACCGACAATTCTTATAGCCATAATTTAATACTAAGGATAATTTTGTTAAATAAATAAATGATTAAAGAAGATATTGATTCTAATTAAAGATTACGCTTATCCTTGACGCATCTTCATTTTAGGATCCTTCTTGTTGATTACATACAAGTGCCCTTTGCGACGTACGATTTTGCAGTCTGCATTGCGCTTCTTGATAGATGCTCTAACCTTCATAAAAGTAATAGAGTTTTAATGGTTTTTAATGTTTTTACTTGTAGCGGAAGGAGATACGTCCTTTCGTGAGGTCGTAGGGGCTCATCTCCACTTTGACACGGTCGCCGGCGAGGATCTTGATGTAATGCATCCGCATCTTACCGGAAATGTGTGCGATGATGAGCGGTCCGTTTTCGAGTTGGACGCGGAACATAGCGTTGGACAATGCCTCGGTTACGGTTCCGTCCACTTCAATGCTGTCTTGTTTTGCCATACTGTTTGTGTTATTTAGATGATTTTAGATAAATCTGTCTCCCAAGACCTGTTGGATGTAGTCGAAGGTGGATAAGATATCTGCTTTGCCGTTTCGCACGCATACAGACAGTTCGTAGTGTGCGGCGGGTTTGCGGTCGATGGTGCGTGCGGTCCATCCGTCCTCTTCGATGACGACGTTGCGTCGTCCGAGCGTTATCATCGGCTCGATAGCGAGCGTCATTCCGGATTTGAGGACGAGACCGTTGCCTCTGCGACCATAGTTGCATACATCGGGTTCCTCGTGCATAGCCCGTCCGATACCATGTCCGACGAACTCACGTACGACGCCGTATCCGGCTTTCTCGCAGTGGTTCTGGATGGCGAACGAGATGTCTCCGAGTCGACGTCCGGTAACAGCCTGTTCGATACCGAGGTAGAGTGCCTGCTTCGTGGTACGGAGCAGTTTCATCACTTCGGGGCTCACCTCCCCTACGGGGAAGGTATAGGCGCTGTCGGAATGCCAGCCGTTGAGTTCGATGGACGAGTCAATGGAGATGATATCTCCTTCTTTGAGGACGACCTTGTCGGAGGGGATGCCGTGTACCACCACTTCGTTCACGGAAGTGCAGAGGGTAGCGGGATACTCCTCGTAGCCCAGACAGGCGGGGCGTCCGCCGTTATCCATGATGAACTCGTATGCGATCTTATCCAGTTGGGCGGTAGTAACACCCGGCTTGATAGCCTTTGCCACTTCGGCATAGGTCTTACCAAGCAGGATGTTGCTTGCCCGCATGAGCTCTACTTCTTCGTCTGTCTTGAGAAAAATCATCTTATAACGAATTAGTAGGCCATAGCACCGGTGCGACCTTTGATGCGCATGCCGGACTCGAAGAATCCGTCATAGTGGCGCATGAGCAGGTGGCTCTCGATCTGCTGCAGAGTATCCAATACTACACCGACCATGATGAGCAAGGACGTACCGCCGAAGAACTGCGCGAAGCCCGAGGTCATACCAAAGGCAACACGAGCGATAGCCGGCAGGATAGCGATGATAGCGAGCAGGATAGAGCCCGGTAACACGATGCGACTCATGACAGTGTCAATATACTCAGCCGTCTTCTTACCCGGTTTCACACCCGGAATGAATCCGTTGTTCACCTTCAGGTTCTCTGCCATTTGGACAGGATTGATGATGATTGCGGTGTAGAAATAGGTGAAGGCGATGATAAGGAGTGCGAATACGAAGTTGTACCAGAATCCGTCGTTATCCATGAAGACACCGGTAGAAGGATCTCCGATACCCATCATGATAGCGATAGGGATGAACATGATTGCTTGCGCAAAGATGATCGGCATCACGTTAGCGGCGTTGACCTTCAGAGGAATGTACTGACGCACACCACCGTATTGCTTGTTACCCTGGATACGTTTTGCATATTGCACCGGAATACGACGAGTACCTTGAACCAGCATAATAGCGAAAGCTAATACAGCCAAGAGGATCAAGATCTCGAGGATGAACATAACCAGACCACCCTGTCCCGTGAAGCGGTATACAAACTCTTGCGAGATAGCCTGCGGCAGACGTGCGATGATACCGATCAAGATGATGAAGGAAATACCGTTTCCTACACCGCGATCAGTGATGCGCTCGCCGAGCCACATGACGAACATAGAGCCGGCAGCCAGGAGGATGGTTGACGTGATCGTGAAGCTGTTGAAACCCACCGAGAGGCCGGAGCCTGCAGGGAGTTGGTGCGTCAGGTTAGCGAGGTAACTCGGACCTTGGAGCAACAGAATGAGCACCGTGAGGTAACGGGTTATCTGGTTCATCTTCTGACGTCCGGACTCACCTTCTTTCTGCATCTTCTGGAAGTAGGGCACTGCAATCGAGAGCAGCTGCACTACGATGGACGCAGAGATGTAAGGCATGATACCGAGTGCGAAGATAGAGGCGTTGGAGAAGGCACCACCGGAGAACATATCCAAGAGCGCCATCAAACCACCCTCTGTCTGGCTCTCGAGAGCCTTCAGTGCGGTTGGGTCAACACCCGGAAGAACGATGAACGAACCGAAGCGATAGATGAGCACGAACAGCGCCGTAATCAGGAGTCGCGTACGGAGATCTTCGATCTTCCAGATATTTTTACACATTTGAATAAATTTCATAACGATTTTCGATTTTCGATTATCGATTTTCGATTACTTAGAGTTTTACTACTGCGCCACCGGCAGCGGTGATAGCCTCTTCTGCTTTCTTGGAGAAAGCATTTGCCTCAACGGTCAGTTTCGCTTTCAGTTCACCGTTACCCAGGATCTTAACGAGTTGGGTCTTGTTGATGAAACCAGCCTCGTGAAGCTCGATCAAGCCGATCTTCTCCAGTTTCTTAGCCTCAGCGAGAGCCTGGAGGGTAGAGAGGTTGATAGCTTTGTATTCCACACGGTTGATGTTCTTGAAACCGAACTTCGGCAGACGACGCTGCATAGGCATCTGACCACCTTCGAAACCGATCTTCTTGCTGTAACCGGAGCGCGACTTAGCACCCTTGTGACCACGGGTAGAGGTTCCACCCAGACCCGAACCTGCACCACGGCCGACACGCTTTGCGGTCTTAACCGAACCAGCAGCAGGGGTTAAATTATTCAATTCCATAATGTCAATTTCGTTTTAAGGGTTAGTCAATAACTTTAACAAGGTGCTTTACCTTCTCTACCATTCCCAGGATAGCCGGGGTTGCTTCGTGCTCAACGACTGCGTTCATCTTGCGCAGACCAAGCGCTTGCATGGTTTCCTTCTGCACCTTCGGGCACTTAATAGTACTACGTACTTGTTGAATTTTAATCTTTGCCATAGTTGTAGAAGAATTTATCCGTTAAACACTGTAGAGAGGCTTACGCCACGGTTAGCGGCTACGGTACGAGCGTCACGCAGTTCAGCGAGCGCTTGGATAGTAGCTTTAACGAGGTTGTGGGGGTTGGACGAACCTTTGGACTTAGCCAAGACGTCGTGAACGCCTGCAGACTCAAGCACAGCACGCATAGCACCACCGGCTTTTACTCCGGTACCGTGCGTTGCCGGCTGGATATATACCTGCGAGCCACCGAACTTAGCGAACTGCTCGTGAGGGATAGTACCCTTGAGAACAGGCACTTGAATGAGGTTCTTCTTTGCAGCCTCGGTAGCTTTCTGCATAGCAGCAGCAACCTCACCTGCCTTACCCAAACCGTAACCTACAATACCATCTTCATTTCCAACAACTACGATAGCTGCGAAAGTGAAAGTACGTCCACCCTTGGTAACTTTCGTTACGCGGTTGACAGCGACCAGACGCTCCTTGAGCTCGAGGTCTTGTGTTG
>JAFXYK010000054.1 GCA_017541805.1 Paludibacteraceae bacterium | reverse complement strand
GTCTTGCAGCAGAACTACACCACCACCGGCGATGACATCCCTGCGCTCATCACCGCACGCATCGCTACCTTGGATCAATTAGAGAAACCCGTGATAACCGAAGAAAAAGAAGAGGAGGACTCATTATGAAAAAGTTCGTTATTACGTCATTACGTTTTTACGTTATTACGATGGTGCTGATCATCGGCACTACGGCTTTTGCACAATCCGACTCAGCGCTGAACCGTAGCGTGACCGTAGAGCGTGATTTTCAGCCGGTTATTCAGGCAGCAGGCAAGATCTCGACCCGTCCGGCTGTGGTGGAGACTACGATCGAACCTGCGCCGGTAGAGTACTCGACCTATACAGCGGATGTGACTCCGGAGGCAGCTATTCAGCCGATGCTGTCGCAGCCCACACGTTTCGAACCCGGCAAACGGTATAACGGTTATGTACGCGGCGGTTTGGGTCATCCGAACACCTTGTTTGACTTCGGCTATCATCTGGACGACGGCAAGAACTCCATTTTGGATGTCTATGCCCACCATAAGGCAGAATGGGGTCTCGCCACCTTGAGCAAGACCCTTTTGGGACTCAATTTCACGCACACCTATAGCACGTGCGACCTGTATTTCGGTGTCAACGGCAGTAATATTTTCTACCATAAATACGGCCATTTCTACGACTACAGCCAAGACCACGGTCTTTGGGCAAAGAACAGCACGGCTTATCCGAAACCGCATTCGTTCGGCAAGATGGACAAAACGGCGCTGTGGACGACGGAAGTGTTCTTGGGCGTGAAATCGAACCCCAAGCAGGACGTGCAGTATATGGTTCAGACCGGATATAAACTGTTCTCCAAACCCGGTGCCGTGAGCGAGCACCAGATCCGCACACACGGTTCGTTCAATTGGCATAGAGAAGAGCATCATGTGGGCGCTGTCGTTTATGTGCAGAACAACTTCCTGCAACTCGGTTCGTTGGGCGACGTGATTCCCGATTCGATGTACCGCAGCAGGCATAATTTCCGCATTGAGCCGTATTATGCATATGAAGGAAAGCGCGTGCGCGTACACGTGGGCGTGAACTTCGACCTCAATATCGGTCATGGCAAGAACAGCCTCTCCGGCACAGAGAATGTCTCGTTTGCTCCCTCGCCGCACATCTTCTTGGAGGCACAGGTTGCCAAACAGTGGCTCACTATCTATGCCGACATCGAAGGTCATCACGGTTTGGGTTCGCTGCAGGAATACATGGAGGAGAACCGCTACCGTCTGATCCACGCCGGTATCGTAGAGCCTCACTCGGCTTCTTATACGCCGGTGGATGCAGAGATCGGATTTCATATCCGTCCTCACCGTGACCTGCTCATCGAACTGCACGGAGGCTATGCGTATATGACGCACGAGGATGTCTGGGTAGCGACAGCAGACAGCGCGAACTATGCACTGCTTAACCTGCCGGTGAAAACCGGTGATTTCCTCTATCTGCATACCGATTATCAGCGGGGTAAGATCGGTGGTCAACTCAATTACCACTACCGCGACATCGTACGCGTACATTTCCACGGAGACGCTTATTTCTGGAAAGGTGACACAACCGTTTATGACCGTGCCAAATGGGAGATGGGGCTTCGTATAGACGGTCGGATTGACAAACACTGGTCGCTCTATTCGGACAACCATTTCGAGGGTAGCCGCAAAGCTTTGGCTTCCGACGGCGAGCATACTCTTGCTCCGAGAGTGAACCTCAACCTCGGTCTGCAATACGATATGTGGGTCGGCAATGTGAAAGACGAAAAGCTAAAGGTAAAAGGCAACGGAGAACAGATCCTCCGTCCGGAGACGAAGCCGAACCTGACGCTCTTCTTCCAACTCAATAACTGGTTGCACCGCAAGAACGAGATCTACTACGGTTACCGCGAGCAGGGCATCAACTTCCTGATGGGCGCTACCTTCCGATTCTAAACACCCCCTTTATACAATAAATGACCCGCTGTATTGCGGGTCATTTGTTGTAGTAAACTGTTCGCATCTCGTTCGCATTACGGACGTGCGCGTTGGGTCCGTTTCCGGTAGTCGAATCCTATATATCCGGCTGCCATCAGCAACAGTATCCATAATCCTTCTCCCACGGGCTGATCCACCAACTGATGATCACCTGGCAACTCTCCTCCTCCGGGATTAGGTGGTGGCGGCGGACCGGGAGCGAACCTCGGAGCCGCAGCCATACGTGCTATCTGCGGTGCCTGCTGTGCCTCGGGTTGCGCTACCTGACGGGCAGAAGCCATCGAGGTAAAAGTCGTCATCGGCATCACTACCCCACTGTTTGCCCCATACTGAATACCGCGTTTGGAAGAACTGCGGGAAGAGCTACCGGTGGTAGCATACACGCCGTTACTGCCGCTACCCACGTGCTGCACCTTCGCACGACTCGTCTCATATATCCCGCGCATAGGCACGGACGGCATCGAGAGCCCGAACGAACGATGCGAACGCGTATAGCTGTTCATATGTGCCGGCAGGTAAGGCTTCAACTGACGACTCGCACGCACACTCTCTATCGGTCTGGTGGTAGTGGTCGGAGCCGTAGTCACGATACCCGGGTTGATATAGACATAGGGTTTGTTATTCACTATATAGACCAAGCCCATCAGCGCCACGCCGCATATGAACACGACGAGGGCAAGAACCATCCTCTTCCTAAACCATTTGGTCGTTTTCATAGCGCACCCTCCTTTCTCATCTCAACTCGTTTGCCAAGCGCATCATAGATAGCGCCTCGATGGAGAATCAGCAACTTACCTTCGTGGATGAACTTCTCTACTCCGTTCACCGTCTCTTCATTCACCTCCTCCAAATCGGTCGGCGTTCGAGGCGGATTCTTGGTAATCAGGAACCTGTTCATCGGCGTCTTGTTCGCCGCCACGAAAGTATAGGTGTTGCCCGTTTGTATCTCCGTGGCGATACCGGTCTCTATATCGTAAAGATAGATCAGGTCGCCCTCGTAGTCAAAATGGAAAGTATAAGTAAGATCATTGCCTGCTCGGAAACTGAGGTAGCGTTCCTCAGCAGTCGGGATAGCGGCTACCGTCATCTCGCCTGCCTCTTTGAGCACCGCTAATTGCGGTACATTCGCATCGCCTTCCAGCTTACGACCGTCCCATCCGTCCTCGAACTCTTCCGAGAAATCGCCACGTGCCAAGAGGTGTACACAATCGCCTCCAAAGGTCTCACCCATCACGCTCAACCGCATCACATCCGGCGCACCGTAACGGC
>JAFXYK010000053.1 GCA_017541805.1 Paludibacteraceae bacterium | reverse complement strand
TTAGTTTTTTCTTAAAATTCTTGCATATTTGCATTATTTATAGTAATTTTGTAGCCGATTTGATATCAACCAATCCCAAAATACAAAAAAATTACGCTTATGAAAAAATTCTTATTCTGCGCAGCGATGGTAGCTGCGATGTTGTTTACCGCTTGCGGTTCTAAGAGTGAAAAGACAGAGGACAACGCCAAAATTCAAGAAATGGTAGACCTGATCAACGCTAAAGCCGCTGAGGAAGGCAATGCTGAGTTTACGGCATCTGTACGAGGCAATGACATCGTGTTGACCGGTGAGGTGGATGAGTCCGACCTGCCCGGCGGTATGTCTGTTAAGGCACTGACGGCTATGCTCAATGCAGCAGGTGATGAGGTAAGTCAGATGTTTGCGGCAGAGTTGATGTCGGACATGGATGACGAAGACCGCATGATGATTGAGTTCTTGCGCGAGAACAAAGCCAATCTGATCTTTCATTTTATCGGACAAACTTCCGGAGAAGAGGGTGAGTTCACGCTCCGCTACGACCAACTTCCGGAATAATCATCCCCACTCTAGACAAAACAACCGGCCATCTGGTCGGTTGTTTTGTTTATAACCAATGGCTATAATAATTGTTGTGATTTTTATGATTTCCTTCGTCTAATTATGAGGGAAGGGGATGTCGAAGGTGGTGCGGGAGGAGGAGCCGATGAGGCGGATGATGAAGTCGTAGCGTAGTTTATGGATCGGAGCGACGAGGTCGGCGATCTGGTCATAAAGTATGGTCGTGGCTTGCTCGCGCATCATCTCTTCAGTGACATCGTTCGCTTTGGCTACTTCGATAAAGGGTTCGTCCGTAAACTCTTCCACTTCCAGGAGGCAGATGACATTACGCTCTTCGATAGAGAGGCCTTTATAGACAAACAGATCCTGTTTCTCCATGACCTTTTCGATGCCTTTGTCAAGGGCTTTTGTATAGAGACGGACACCGAAGTAATAGTACGCTCCTCCGGCAAGGATGAGCAGGAAGAGGAGGAAGAGAAGGAATTTTTTCATTGGATTGAATGAATTTATATTTTATGGATTGACGTTGGCTTCAAATTCGATGACTTGGTCATCCAATATATAGGGGGCATATATCTCCAGTTTCTTACCGGGCAGCAGCGGCGCATACACCATTGCCAACAATGTATCACCGGGCATCAGTTGATTCAGATAATCCGACGAACCAATATAACCGATGGAGAAAAAGGCCTCCGTATAGATCGGCGCGACACCCGTGTTCGTCACAAGGATAAGCGTGCTATCTGCGTCGGTCACAACATCCAGCACTTTGAAATGATAGCCGGAGGCTAAGGACGCTTGTTTGAACCGCGCTGCCGTGCCGTATTGACCTTCCGGTGCATCGTTCGCGATCATGAACGAGATATGATATTTGGCAGCCTGTTCTTCCCACGTATGGCCGTACATACCTGCGGGGTTGAGGAAATTATGCTGGTCGCTCTCCTCGTAATAACTGATCTCTCCGCCGCACGGCCCTTTCTTCCATCGCGTACCCTTCCCTATCGCATTCCAGCATTGCTCGTTATAGCCGTCTCCCGAACCGATCTCATGCTCCTCGTGCATGAACGAGTCATCAAAGAGTCCGAACGCCAGGTTCATCATCGATGGCGTCTTCGTAAACGGCGAGTATTCCTCATCCGCCGCGTCTATCGACACCGACCATGGAAGGTGCATGTACGTCGCCAGTTCCTCAAAAAACTCTTTCTGATACTCCTTCGACGGGAAATTCACACCCAGGTTCAACTCTGTACCGTAGATATGATACTCACTCCAGTGACCAAAACCGATCTCCACGAACGCGATACGCGGGTCGTAGTTATACCGGAGAGCAAACTCCTGAAAGAACTGCTTCGTGAACCATTGGAGCTCAGGATGGGACCAATCGGCATAATAGGTCGGACCGTCCTCATGTACGTTGTTGAATTGCTCGTGATAGTCCTCCATTTCTTTGATATACTCCGGCACGGCGGTTGCGCCCGGGTCGTCAGGATTGACCTCTCTACTGCCCGGATACTCGTAGCGGAAACGCAAAATCGCCTGGTGATTACGCGAGGCGATATCGTCCAGTATATCATTCAGATACTCCCAGTCGTAACGCAGTATCTCGCCGCTCTTTCCTTGTACTATGCGACAGGGCAAACAATAGGCGAACTCCATGGAGATAGCATCGCCGTACGTGGAATCCAGATCCGCCGCCTGATCGGGCCAGAGCACCAGACCTGTCATCGGCTGCGCATGGGTCAACGAGGAATGCACTGCGACACGCTGCATATGCGGCGCATGAATAGAGTCACCCACTACCGTTACTTTCGTAGGCACAGGAATGATCACGCCCGTCTGCGGGTCCTCCGGCTCTTTCGGATCGCATGACGACAGTACCCCTATCGTTAGAGCCAGAATATATGCGCTAATCTTTTTCATGGGATATAGGGATTAGATAGTATCGATGAAGAATTTCTGCTTGCGGTTGAACATATGGATGCCGAGGAGGAGCAAGACGGCGGTGAAACCGATGCTGTAAGCGAGTGCAAGCCAACTGAACTGGCCGGCACCGTAGGCACCATATTTGAAGGTCTCGATGAGCGATGTCATCGGGTTGAGGAGCATGATACGATGGAGCGTCGGATTGGTGACCTGGCTGAGCGGATAGACGATCGGCGTAGCGTACATCCAGAGGGAGACGAAGACACCGAAGAAATTGGTCAGGTCACGGTATTTGGTCGTCAGGGACGAGATGATGAGTCCGAGTCCGAGCGCCAGGCCCTGAATGGTCATCAGCACCACCGGGAAGAGCAACAGATACCACGTAGGCTGCAGGTTCACCCCTTTGATCACAAAGAGGATATAGACGCAGATGAAAGTAAAGAGCTGCAGCGAGAAGCGGAAGAGTTTCGATACGACCTTCGAGACCGGAGAAACGAGTCGCGGGAAATAGACTTTTCCGAACAGGCCGGCGTTCGTTTGGAACGTACCGGAGACATCCGTGAGACAGGTGGAGAAATACTCCCAGAGGCAGATACCGCTGAGGTAAAAGACCGGTTGAGGAATATCATCGGTGGCGATGCCGGCGATACGACCGAAAACGACCATATACATGAACATCGTGAAGAGCGGCGAGATGAAATACCAGCCCATACCGAAGATGGTCTGCTTATACTGCACGGTGATGTCGCGCTTGATAAATAGCCAGATGAGATATTTCTTATCCCATAGTTCCTTGAGACCGAGGCCTTTGGCAAAAGTCGTCGGCGATATCTCGGTGGTCCAATATGTATTATCAGCAGATTGCAAATTTTTGATTTTTGATTTCTGATTTATACCGTGTCCATGAAGGATTTTTGGACTTTGTTGAATAGCAGGAGGCCGAAGAAGAGAAGGATGAGCGTACATAAGAGGCTGTAGCCGAGCCATAGCCAGTCAAACTGCCCTTGTCCGAGTAATGAGAAACGCACCGCTTCCACAACAGGCGTGACGGGGTTAAGTTTCATCATCAGTTCCAATGTCGGTTTATTCTCCAGCATGCTGAGCGGATAGATGACAGGGGTGATATAGACCCAGAGGGAGATGATTTTCGCCAACATGATCTGCAGGTCACGGTACTTGGTGGTAAGGGACGAGAAGATCATTCCAAAGCCGACTGCCATGAAGGCGAGAAGGGCGATGAGGAAGGGGAAAGTGAGGATCTGCCAATGGATGCCGATGTCATACACACCGGGTTCAGCTACTGCATAATAGATATAGAACGCCGCAAAAATCAGGAGTTGGATGCCGAACGAGAGGAGGTTGGTTGTCACCGCCACAAGAGGCATGATGATTCGCGGGAAATAGACTTTTCCGAAGATATCCGCGTTAGAAACGAAGGAGTTGGATGTGGCACTTACACAACTGGAGAAATAGCCCCAGACGGAGATTCCGAGCAGGTAGAACAAGATCGGCGGTACGCCATCCGTTCCTATATTCGCGATACCGTTGAATACCGTGACATAGACGATGACGGAGAGGATAGGCGTGATAAGGAACCAGAGCGGTCCGAGAACCGTCTGCTTATACGCAACGCGGAAGGCACGTTCGACGAAGAGGAGGAACATGTCGCGGTAGCGCCATATCTCCTTCCAATCGACAGCCAGCAGTTTATCCTTCGGCGTGATCGTTAAGTCCCAATGTTCCGATTTCTGATTTATGATTGTTGATTTTTGATTTATTCTTCCGTAAAGCGGTTTTTCTTGCCATAAACGACCCAGCGGTCGAGGGCAACGAGGACGGCGGGCACGACAGTAAGGGTGAGGATGACGGCGATGAAAGCGCCGACGGCTATACTACCGACGATATTACTGATCATGAGGTCATCGACAAAGAGCGCCATACCTCCTGCTCCGAGAATCATGATGAGTCCGGAGGTGAGGATGGTTCGTATCGAACCCGCGTACGCGGCACAGACGGCATCTACCGGCATCATCTTCTTGCGTGACTCACGATAGTAGTTCGCAAAGAGGATTCCATAATCGATGGAGGCACCCATGAGGATAGCCTGCACGATGAGGAACGCGAGATAGAGCATCTGTCCGGAGACGACACCAGCTACGACGACGTTGACATAGACAGCCGTCATGACGGCTACGACGAGGATCGTAGGTACGATGATCGAACGGAAGGTGAGGGCCACGATGAGGAAGATGGTGAGGATGGTGAGCAGCGACACTTTGCGTGTCTCGGCACCAAAGCCGCTCTTCATCTCATGGTACATGACGGACCGTCCGATAAGGTAATGCTCGCTCGGCAGATAGGTGTCTGCGGCGGCGAAGAGTTTATCTACGAGTGCGTAGGTCTCTTCCGACTCAGCCGGCAGCGGCGAGAGGACGACAAAGAGGGAGAAGCGTTCTCCACGGAGTTGTCCGAGTCCTTCCTGCATCTGCACCTTGGCGTTGACGGCTCCTGCACGCACTTGCGGCGGCAATACAGCGTCAAGACGTGCATCGAAGACAAGGGTGTCACAGAGGTATGTGAGCAGTTCCTCGAAGCCTGCACGCAGCGTATCGCAACGGCTGTTGACCGAGCCGTAGTAATCGTATAAGAGGGATAACTGGTCGGGTGTGACAGGGTCTGCCTTGACATCCGACAGTTTCATCAGTCGCTCCAGTTTGACAGCCATCTCTTCGGCCGTATAGGCCTTGCCTCCGAAGACGAGTTCGGTGAAGAGAGCCGCCTGCAGATCGGCTTTGGTGGGTTTGTGTACAACGGGTTTGTTCACTTTCTTCTCCGGCATCACGGCACGTGTCGTGTCGGTGCTGTGGAGCGAACGTTGTACTTCAGCCATGGAGCTGACGATGGCATCCTTATTGATCTCAGCCGGCGAAGCCACCACTTTGGGTTCCTCTTTTACCGGCGGGTTAGCGATAGCCAGCAAGTCTTCGTCTGTGAGGTCATCGATACCGAAGGCCCGCAGGAGGATATTCAGATCGGCCGGTGTGAGGGACGCGTTCTCGTCAGCGAGGTCCATGAGGTGGGCACGCTGGGAGAGGAGTCGTTTCTGTTCGTCGGACACCATTCCGGCGAGTCCTGCGCGCTTGAAGAGGTCATCTCTGAGCAGATGGACATACTCCAGCGGTGTGAGTTTTTTCTTGCCCTTTGGTGCATAGCCATAGACGAACTTCGTCTGGAACTGCGTCGAACCCATGAAGAGGGACATCTCGCTGACGCTAAGCGGCAGTCGGATAGCGACGGTGTCGGTGAGCTTATGCATCTCGAGGGCCGTAGCCGACGGTTCAGCAGCACGCAGTTTCTCGAAGAAAGGTACGACAGCGATCTTATTGAGTTCCATATGCGGCACGGCAAGGGTGTCCTCGATAACGGCCAGCGGTGCAGGGTTAGCGGTTAGAGGCGCTATGGTCTCACGAGGCAGAGCGATTGTATCCTCAATCTCGGATTTTTGATTTGAGATTTTTGATTTTTGATTTTCGACAGGCTTCTCTTCGACGGGTTTCTCCTCCACAGGAGCAGGCATGTCGAGCATGGTCTGCAGGAGGTCTATCTGCTCCATCATCTCATCATCGAGATAAGAGGAGAAGAGCGGGTTGGTAGCCACATGCGAATGGAGGAATCGCGCGAGATCCGGGAAGGTCATCTTGTATTCAGATGAGTCTTTCGACCGCATATAATAGACGATCTGGACCATCTCGGGGTTGATCATGCTGATCATCTCCGGCGGCACATTCGTTCCCTCGGGCATCATCTCTTTATAGTCGGTGAGCAACGAGTGAACATGGGTAGCCATCTCACTGGGCGTGAGGGGTTGGCTCATGAGCGTCGGATAGGAGATGACGGCCTGTACGTGCGGTTGCGCCATCAGTTCGTTCGCCATGTCAAAGACATGGTTCTCATCCTCGGTATGATAGAGGATGACGAAGGGGTTAGGCGACGGGAATACTTCCTCTATCTCGGATTCTGCTTTCTCGGAGAAGAAGATCGTCGTCTTCTGCGCGATGAACCAGGCGGCGATGAAGAGCGCGACAGCACCGGTAGCCATAGGCAGTTTATGCCGTGCCACGAACCGCGCGAAACGCTCTGTAGGCGGCACATAGGCCGGTTTGGCAGTCTTGTTGATCGCTCGCCGGAAGAGCATCATGAGCGAAGGCATGACGGTGAAGGTACAGATCAGCGAGAAGACCACTCCCTTCGCCAAGACGATACCCATGTCGGCGCCAATCTTAAGGCGCATAAAACAGAGCATGAGCAGTCCGACGATAGTTGTGAACGCCGAGGAGATGATCGACGGCATAGCCCGCTTGATGGCTTTGTTGGCAGCCAGTACGGCGGAGTCGCGATCCATAGGATCGATCTGTTCCTGACGGTACCTATTGAGCAGAACTATACAGTAGTCCAGCGATAGGACGGCTTGCAGGATCGGGCCTATGAAGTTCGTCGTGACAGAGACAGAAGGCAAGAAAGCGTTCGTGCCCACATTGAGGATGATCGCTATGCCGGCTGTGATGAGTATGACGAAGGGCTCAAGCCATGACTGCGCCATGACGATGAGGACCAACATGATCATCACCGCCGAGATGATCATCACCGACAGCGGCGGCGTCGCTCCATCCTGACTGGTCTCGACAACGCAGTTACCGCCGAAACGGTTACTGATCTGTTTGCCGAGGGCTTTCTGGTTGACATTATCCGGCACATCGAGGTCGAAGAGCGTAGCGGCACTATCGGCAGAATAGCGATAAGAGACGCCTTGCACGTCAGGATAGCCGGAGAGCAGCGTTTTGATACCCGGCACTTCGTTCGGTCTCAGTCCTTCGAACATGACATGCACGTTCGACCCGGAGAACTGTGCGATAGGCCCGAACTCCGCTTCGAGCGAGTCCTTACCTATCTTCATCTGCGAGTCATCCGGCAGGTACTTGCTCATATCATTGTTCACATTGATATGAAAGAACAAGATGACGCCGAAGACAGCGAGTGCCAAGGTGCTGAAAAACAATATGTAATGTGATCTTCTTTTCAAAATCTCAAATCCGATTGATGAAGCGATTTAGAAATTTCCCATCTGGAGGAAAGCCACCTCTTTGGGAGTGAGGAAACGCCATTTACCGCGTCCTACGTTCTTTTTGGTCAGTCCGGCGAAAGATACGCGATCCAGGTTGACTACTTTGTACCCTACTTTCTCGAAGATACGGCGAACGACGCGGTTCTGACCGGAATGAATCTCCAGTCCGATATGTTTGCGATCGGCTTTTGGGAACTCAAGTGCGTCCGGAATGATACGCTCATCATCCAAGATGACGCCGGCGCGGATAATAGCCTCATCGACCTCGTCCAATTCTTTATCAAGGGTGACAGCATACACTTTCTTCTTATGGAACTTAGGGTGCGTCAGTTTGGCCGCCAAGTCGCCATCATTGGTGAGCAGGAGCACACCGGTGGTGTTTCGGTCCAGACGACCCACCGGATAGATACGCTCTGCGCAAGCATTACGAACGATATCAATGACGGTATGACGCTCTTGCGGGTCGTCAGTCGTGGTAACGGTATTCTTCGGCTTATTGAGCAGGATATAGACCTTGCGCTCGCGCTTAACCGGTTGGTTGTGGAAACGAATATCATCGGTAGGCAGCACTTTGACGCCGAGGTTATCGACAGTGACGCCATTGACGGTGATGACACCGGCCTGGATGAAATCGTCTGCTTCACGACGGGAGCAGATACCTGCGTTAGCGAGGAATTTATTGAGACGAACCGGCTTGGTCGGATCCTCGTGTTGCTCGCGATAAGTCTGTTGTTTACGATTGGAATAAAGTCCGTTATTACGTTTAGGTTTGCCTCCGAAAGGACGGTTGGGGCGCTCGGTGCGTTCACCGAAAGGACGCTCTACACGTTCGCCGAAGGAACGTTGGGGTCTAGCGACATGCTCAGCATGCTCGCGTGTAAATCTGGGGCGAGCAGAAACGGGCTCGCTTTCTCTTTGGAAACGCGGACGAGGTCTGCGCTCCGATTCATTGTTGGAATTGTTGTACATACAAATTGTTGTTTGTTAATTGTTGTTTGTTGATTTCCGAGGTGGCCCTCACGGGTCACATACGTGCTCACGCACGCGTTTAAATGTAATAAGGTAAGAAAGGCAAAAGGCCAATAATAGAACCTTTCACCTTTCATTTCTCACCGTTAGAATCGATTAAGCTTCTGCTTTCTCGATAGCGAGTTTACCACGATAGTAGCCGCAAGAGGGGCAAACGGTGTGGTAGATGTGAAGCGCGCCACAGTTCGGGCATGTAGCCAGTGTAGGAGCTTTCACTACGTCATGCGTACGACGTTTCGCTTGTCTGGTGTGCGATTGTCTTCTTTTAGGATGTGCCATAATATTTTACAATTTTTGATTTACAATTTTTGATTTTTGATTTATTCTTGATCAACATCGGGATCCGGTTCGGCACAAAGGTGATCATGGAGGAGAAGTTCCATTTGCTTGTTGCATTCACCCGGTTGGTGACTGTGCACGATCGGAATATTGATACTTACTATTTCATAGGCGAGCCAGGACAAGTCTAATGATGGATTGATGGATTGATGGAATGATGTATTTTCCTCTTCCAATTCATCGGACCAGATATCTTGCTCGTCGTTAATGTCAAGGGGCATGGGATCGAGGCATCTATCACACACAACAAAGACTGTTCCATGAACCGCTAAGCTGAGCTGATAGTCCTCCTCCCGGAGATTTAGCGTAGCTTTACACGCCACCGTTCCGTTTAAGATTTCCGACTTCTCGAGGGCCTCGAAGAAAGCGTTATCTAACTGAAAATCAAACGAATGCGAGCCTACAGGGAGGCGCTGCAAATCGATGATATAGTGACTATTTTCGCTCATTTACGCAAAATCGGCTGCAAAATTACAAAAAAAAAATGACATACGCAAATTTGTATGCCATTTTTTTTGATTTTTTCGAGATTTACTCTTCCTCGGTTTGCGAAGCAGCGTAAGCAGCGAGCAGCTTCTCCTGTACGTCTGCCGGAACGAGCTGATAACTGTTGAACTGCATCGTGAACGTTGCACGTCCGCCGGTGAGCGAAGAGAGGGTTGTCGAATACGAAGCCAACTCTTTCAAAGGCACTTGTGCTTTGAGGCGGGTGAAACTCTTCTCGGTCTCCATACCCATTACCATACCGCGGCGGCCGTTGATATCACTCATCACATCACCCATGATCTCCGACGGAACAAATACCTCCAGGTCATAAACCGGCTCGAGCACCTTCGGGTTCGCCTCCTTGAAGGCCGTAGCGAAGGCATTACGTCCGGCAAGACGGAAGGAGATTTCGTTCGAATCAACCGGGTGCATCTTACCATCGTAGATGATCACGCGTACGTCACGAGCATACGAACCGGTCAACGGACCTTGCTCCATACGATCCATGATACCCTTTACGATAGCCGGGATGAAGCGTGCATCGATCGCACCACCGACGATAGAGTTGATGATGATCAACTTACCACCCCACTCGAGGTTGATCTCCTGCTGATCCTTCACCGAGATCTTGTACTCCTGGTTGCCGAACTTATAGGTCTCCTTAACCGGTTGACCTTCCTCGTACGGCTCTACAATGAGGTGAACCTCACCGAACTGGCCGGCACCACCGGATTGTTTCTTATGACGATAGTCGGCACGAGCAGCCTTGGTGATGGTCTCGCGATACGGGATCTTCGGCTCGAGGAACTCAATCGGCATCTTATCGTTGTTCTCCAAACGCCATTTCAAGGTACGGAGGTGGAACTCACCCTGACCGGAAACGATCATTTGGCGAAGCTCTTTACTCTGCTCTACGATCCATGTCGGGTCCTCCTCGTGCATACGAGTCAGCAGTGCAGCGAGTTTCTCAGCATCGGATTCGGTTACCGGCTTGATAGCACGGCGGTAACGCGGCTGCGGATACTGGATCGGCGCATACTGCAGGTCGCAACCCTTGGCATTCAGGGTATTACCCGTACGGGTATCTTTCAGCTTCACGGTAGCACCGATATCGCCTGCGGCCAGTTCATCTACCGGTACGCGGATCGAACCGGCTACCTGATAGAGCTGCGAGATACGCTCTTTCGAGCCACGCTCGATATTCTCCAGGTCATCGCCGTTGTGGATCGTACCCTGCATTACGCGGAAGTAGTTCACCTCACCGATATGCGGTTCCACCGAAGTCTTGAATACATATACGCTAGTCGGAGCTTTCGCATCCGGGCTCACTTTCTTGCCATCTACCGTCGGATAACTGAAGTTAGCCGGCGACGGAGCCATATTGTTGAGGAAGTCCATCAGACGACGAACACCCATGTCTTTCAGACCCGAGCAGCAGAGCACCGGATACATCGAACCGTCGGCGTAAACGCCCTTCAAACCCTGCATGATCTCTTCGTCCGTCAGGCCTTCGCCCA
>JAFXYK010000052.1 GCA_017541805.1 Paludibacteraceae bacterium | reverse complement strand
GCATGATTTCATGCTGAAGGCAGGAGACGTAGTAACCGTCTCTTCCGGTCGCGGCAACAGTCAGTTGACTCACCCGAAGTTGAAGATCGTGTATGAGGACGATGACCTGATTGTAGTGAACAAACAACCGGGCCTGTTGACTGTAGCGGCGACGCCGGGTAGTAGCGAGACGACGGCCTACTCTATCCTGCGCGCGTACGTTAAAAGACAGAACGCGCGCGCGGGTATTTATGTGGTGCATCGCCTGGACCGCGAGACGAGTGGTTTATTGGTTTTTGCCCGTTCGGAAGAGTTGCAACATTATATGCGGCAGTACTGGCGGGAGTTGGTAACCGAGCGCACATATATCGCGTTGGCGGAGGGAGTGTTGACGCCGAAAGAGGGCAAGATCACAACCTGGTTGACGGAAGACAAGCGCAATGCGGTGGTGTATTCTTCGCCTGTGGACGACGGAGGCGACATCGCAATTACCAATTACAAGACGTTGCGCAGTTCTGCTGATGGGGCATATTCGCTGGTCGAGTTGCACCTGGAGACAGGTCGCACGAACCAGATCCGCGTTCATTTGGCCAGCAAGGGTTGTCCGGTAGTAGGCGACCGGAAGTATGGTCACGGCAACGAGTATAGTCCGATTGACCGGCTTTGTCTGCACGCCAAAGTGCTGGCGTTCATTCATCCGGCAACAGAGAAGACGGTGCGATTTGAGAGTCCTGTACCGAAAGAATTTAACAGAGTGATTAACTAGAACTAGGATACTAGGAAACTAGGGGACTAGGACACTAGAGAAACTATATTATGCAACGAACGTTCATTATTCTCATATGCGCGCTATGCGCATTACCCATCTCAGCAGCAAAGCGGAAAGTGCACACGATAGGTGACAGCACGATGAGCGAGTACAAACCTGCGGCGACTCCGAAACGCGGCTGGGGTATGTATCTGCAGGCGTTCTTTAATCCGGATTCCGTAGAGGTGAATAACCGCGGAAAGAGCGGCGCGAGCACGCGTACGTTCTATGAGACGGAGAACCTGTGGCCGAGTGTAAAAACGCAGATGCGTGCAGGCGATTACCTGATCATCCAGTTCGCACACAACGACGAGAAATGCAAGGGCGAGGATGTGTATGTAGAGAATGCGAAGTTGCGCGCCGAGGGAAAGGACACGCTAACTGACATGCGCGGCACTGAGCCGAACACGACGTATAAGGTGTACTTGCGCAAATACGTGAATGAGGCGCGAGAGATGGGTGTGACGCCGATCTTGATGTCGCCTGTATGTCGCGCGTATTTCACGGAGGAGGGAAAGATCAACGACGAAGGAAGGCATGTGCTGAGTGCAGAGAAAGACTATGTGCGCTCGATGCGTGAGGTAGCCGAAGAGATGAATGTGCCGTTTCTGGATATGACAGCGCGCACGCAGGATTTCTTTGAGTACGCCGGTAAGGATCAATGTATGTCGCAGTATTTCAACTGCGGCGACAAGACCCACACGGGAATGAGCGGCGGTATGGTTGTAGCGATGCAGGCATATATCCTTATCATGTGGTCGAACCTCGAGGAGATGAAACCCTGGATGGTTTTCCCAAGTATCGAGGAGTACCATGCGTACGCCCTTCGTATAGAAGAGGCCGGCAAAAAAGCGGCTTTTGAAGCGAAAGGGACGCCGTTTAGCAGTCAGTTATCAGTATTCAGAATTCAGAATATGGAGGCTGTTAAGGGCGGCTTTGTGCCGACAGGCGGACTCTGGCCGGCAGGAGAGATCGATGAAGTAGCGAACCGGTATATCGAATATACGATTAGTGCTGAGAAAAAGAAAGGCATGGTGATTGAGACTATTACTCTACCCGTTCGCGCCAAAGGCGGTGAAGGTATGAATATTCATATTAATTACGGTTTCGGAGACACATTCAGCGATGTGACCACTATCTATGAGAACACCGCGTTGCCAAAGGATAAGGAGTTGGTAGTGCAATTAGATCAGCCTATTTTGGTTCCGGCAGGTCAGACGATGCACATACGGGTTCTGCCTTGGTACGACTCCAACGGTAGGCCGCAGAAAGGTAAGATGATTGAATTAGGCGAGATGCGAGTAAGCGGTAAGCACCTGAAATAAGGACAAGCAAGGACACAATAAAAGCCACCCGAAAAGGTGGCTTTTATTTATTGAATCGGTATGCGATTATAGTTCATTGCGCTGCGTAGCAGCGTAGCTGATCTTCAATGCATATGCGCGGCGCAGAGCCTGCTTGATCTCCGTAATGACACCCATGTGGGTTTCCTTATCGGCCTTGATAGACACTTGCAATTTCTGGCTTTGTCCTTTCAAGCTGGGGTTTTTCTCTGCGGCACTCTCCATAGCTGCACGTTCGTTCACGATATAGGACTCTATCTCGCTCACTTCCGCGAACTGGTCATCCAACTGGATTCGGGTATCCGAACCGAACATCTTGGTGAACTCCTGTTTCGGCTTGCCGACATAGATATAGCGCACAAGACTCTTCTTCTCCAGTTTGGTCAGCTCTGTTACCTTAGGCATCTTCTCGGTAGAGAGATCGACCTTGTAGGTTACCTCTTTCATAGAGGTTACTGACATGAAGAAGAACAGCAGCATGAAGATAATATCAGGGAGAGACGACGTATTGAGCGCCGGCATCTCACGTTTCTCATTTCTACGAATCTTTGCCATATCAATTATAATTTTTCGGTTCAGCCTCGGATATTTTCTGAGGATAGATCTTCTGAATGACTTTCTGTTGGCTCTCGCTCAGGTCGTTAAAATGCTTAACGTGATAGTAATACGAAGCACTTTCGTCACGAATTTCATTGTATGCTCTAACCAGTTCATTCTGCACATCCAGATAGGTCTCATACTTCGTATCAACGTCATTCTGAACAGAGATGACGTGATCCTTCGTATATTTCACCTTTTTCTGTCCGACAGTGCCTCCAAAATCAAATTCATCTTCAACGACTTCCGGAAGGTTCGGATTATTTTCCTTATTCAGTATGAACTTCTTTACCTCATCCTTCAAGCGACTCACCTCCATTATCTCGCCATTGACCATCAACTGGTTATGCGAGTTGATCTTAACGATCATGAGGTTACGTTTTTTGATTTTCAGATCCAACTTCTCTTGGTTAGGTTGGTTCTGCGGTGGGGGCGGCAGACGGCGAGCTAATCCCTTGTTCACATCCATCGAAGTGGTGACCAAGAAGAAAATCAGCAATAGGAACGAAATATCGGCCATAGAGCTGGCATTGATCTGTGGGATTTTCTTTGCCATAACAAATACGATTTATTTTTTTCTACTTGTATACACGATGCCCCAAATAACGGTACCGAGCGTAGCAGCTACGAGGAAGTAGCAAGCATAGATGACCATGTCAGCCAATTGCGGCCAGAAACCTTCGTTATCTTCGCCGTCATATCCAGCGATCTCTACTTTTTCTCCGCTACCGAGGAACCAGCAGATGACGAACATCAGGACTAAGCCACACAATACACCGAGCAGCATATATGCTTTACGACGATCGTATTTCCAGTTAAAGATGAAGCTGACGCAAGCGGAATAGAGGGTCACTACCAATCCGATTCCGAAGAGGATGTACACCCACATCAAGAATGCATCAGAGAAGGTAGGGATAGGTAAGGATTTACCTGCTACCTCATGCACTTGTGCAGAGTCTCCGCCCAGGAAGAACAGCAGTGCAAAGAACACGCCGAGCCCAAACAGCGACCAGAGTGCGATTTTTGGTAATAATTTATAGTTTTTCATATTGCTCAGAAATTAAAAATTAGCATTCAGATATCAGTAATCAGATATCAGATTTTTATTTCTTCTTCTGGGCAGCGTCATACTCTACTACGATATCGAGCAGGCTAATCGAGCTGTCCTCCATTTCATTCACGAGACCTTCGATGAGGCTGAGGATGTAGTTGTAGAACAACTGCAGGATAATAGCAATAATCAAACCAAGGAGGGTAGTTAACAGAGCGACCTTAATACCGCCGGCAACGATTTGTGCGGAGATATCACCTGCGCTTTGGATATCATCGAAAGCCTGGATCATACCGATAATGGTACCCAAGAATCCGAGAGACGGAGCGATCGAGATGAAGAGGGAGATCCAAGAGAGGTTCTTCTCCAACAGACCGAGCTGAACGCCACCGTAGCTAGAAACGGTTTTCTCAACTACTTCGATACCCTCGTCGTAACGGCTGAGACCTTGGAAGAAGATAGCAGCGACCGGTCCACGAGTATTACGGCAAACATCCAGAGCAGCCTCGATACCGCCTTGCTTGAGTGCAGCCTCAATCTTATCCAAAAGCACTTTGGTATTCGTCTTGCTGAGCGAGAGATAGATGATACGCTCAACGCAGAATGCCAAACCGAGAATCAAGGTGATAAGCGTCAGAGCCATGAAGCCTGCACCACCCTCGATAAATTTAATCTTCAATGTTTTGTGGAGAGCAACAACGCCAGACTCTTCAGCCTGAGCTTCGTCAGCTTGTTGTTCACCTTCTTCACCTACAGTCGGTTGATTGTTAGCCTCTTGGCCTTCAACAACTTCACTGTTCTGATCATCTCCAGTAGTAGGAGCTGCTTCTTGTGCCATTACTGCTGCGCTACCGAAAGTCAGCATAGCCAGCACCGTAAGGGTTGCAAATACTTTTTTCATGAGAATAATAAATTAATTAGTTATTTGTGTTTGTTGTTTTTCATTTGACGGGGATTCGGACTCCGCTTTGCTTCCTGAGAGACGGAGATTCTTACGTCGCTCCGCTCCTAACAATCCACAGCCTGCCCGGCGGGCATCCTGTGCAATCCTTTGAGCATGTTTGCCCGCTCAAGCGAGCTTGGACGTTCAAACCTTGTCAAAGTCTTGCGGAGAGACGGGGATTCGAACCCCGGAAACCCTTTTGGAGTTTACACGCTTTCCAGGCGTGCCTCTTCAACCACTCGAGCATCTCTCCTTGACGCTTTTAAGCGCAAATCTCAATATCGGCTACAAAATTACTACTTTTTTCGCACATACGCAAGAGTTTGTGCAAATTTTTACGTATTTTTTGTTATTTTAGGCCGAAAAGTTGCCGTGCGTTGGCATTTGTTTTCTCAATAATTGTTTGTTTGGAACAATTAAGGACTTCCGCCAAGCGTTCCGCCACATGGTCCATATAGCGGCTTTCATTTCGTTCTCCGCGGTGCGGAACAGGTGCCATATAGGGGGCGTCCGTCTCCATTAAAAGGTGAGAGGTGAGAGGTGAAAGGTTAGAGGTTTTTCGCATTTCATCTAATTCTCGTAGTGTCTCGCCAAGTTTGCTATTTTTGAAGGTCAGTACGCCGCCGATACCCAGATAGAAACCCAGGTTAAGAATGATCTCGGCTGTTTCTTTGCTGCCCGAATAGCAATGGAAGACACCTCTTCCTCCTACTTCTTTGACGATGGTCAGGATATCTTCGGTTGCTTCGCGGTTATGGAGGATAACCGGCAGGTTGAGTTCACGCGCCAAGAGGAGTTGGCGACGGAGCACTTCTTTTTGTCCCTCCTTGTATGTCTTATCCCAATAATAATCGAGGCCGATCTCACCTATTGCGACCAGTTCCTCGCGATGGGAACGAATGGCTTCCTCGACGATGGATAACTGCTGTTGCCAATCGGCTTTGACGTCTTCCGGATGGAGTCCCAAAGCCGGGTAACAATATCCGGGGTGCGCATGGCAGACGTTCAGTACGGTCTCTATCGAGGCCACATTGACGCCGGGAACAATCATCGCCTGTACCCCACTCTGCTGTTGGCGCGGAATCACTTCTTCGCGATCGGGTTCGAAGGCTTCTTCATCTATATGACAATGGGTGTCTATCATTGATTGAAAATTGAAAAATGAAAATAGAAAATCTATTTTCTCAAGTTCAAAATGCTGGAGTCTCCGTAGGAGAGGAAGCGGAAGTCATGCGAGAGGGCATAGTCATAGATGGTATGCCAATCCCCGCCGACGAAGGCGCTGACAAGGAGCAAGAGCGTCGATTGCGGTTGATGGAAATTGGTGATGAGTTGATCGACTACATGGAAGGTGTAGCCGGGTTTGATCATGATCTGCGTTTCTCCGTGCAGCGTCGTTTGGTTCGTCTCGTCCATCCAATCCAATAAGGATTGCAGCGCCTTTTCTGTAGTAAGCGTATAGGGCTTGTCGTAGGGTTCAAACTGCGCGACGGAAGCCGCTTTCTTACAACCCATGAAATAGAGACTCTCGAGCGTACGCATAGAGGTGGTTCCTACGGCTACTATATGACCGAGGTTGGCTTTGATATGTTCGATTGCTTCGCGCGGCACAGCGATTATCTCGGTGTGCATGGTGTGCTCATTGGCGTCGGCCGTCTTGACGGGTAAGAACGTTCCTGCTCCGACATGGAGTGTCACTTCTTCGGTCTCAATGCCGCGTTGACGCAGGTCGTCCAAGACGCGATCGGTAAAATGCAAACCGGCAGTGGGAGCGGCCACCGACCCTTTGATGCGCGAATAAACCGTTTGATAGGTGCGCAAGTCGGACTCTTCGGTCTTTCGATTGAGGTACGGCGGAATAGGCAGTTCACCTGCCGCATCCAGTATCTCGGCGAACGACACATTCTCTTCGGACCATTCAAATCGGACGGCGAAGGTGTTGCCCAAAGTCTGCTCTTTATATGCGCGGAGTGTGAAGTTACCGGCTTTCAGTTCTATGGCTTCATCGTGCCATTTCTTCACATTCCCCACCATACATTTCCATGTACAACCTGTGGTTGAACCGAGCGAGAGTTGGTAGTCATGAGGAGCGAGGGGTTCCAAGCAGAACACTTCGATGCGTGCGCCGGTGGGTTTATGAAACTCAAGGCGCGCTTGTATCACGCGTGTATTATTGTATACAAGTAAGGAATGAGGCGCGATATAATCGCCCACATTGTAGAAATGATCTTCACTCACGTGTCCGTCGCGGTAGACGAGGAGTTTGCTGTGATCGCGCTCCGGTAACGGATATTTTGCTATCCGCTCATCCGGGAGCGGATAGTTGTAATCGGCGATGTATATGGGGGATTGGTTATTAGTCATTGGATAATGTCTTTTCTTTTTCCCTGAAAAAGTTCGTATTTATTATACTGACAATCGAGTTCACCATTCAAAAGGTGATATTTCTTAGAAGGTTTGAGTCCGATACATTTCATGGCTGCTGCATTGGACGATATGATCCAAGCTGTTGCGCCGGCAAACTGATGTTTGAGTGCAGTGCCAATGGCGCTATAAAGGTCCTCCATCTCCTTGTTGCTTTTCAGACGTTCACCGTAAGGAGGGTTCATCATCACGAGTGCGCCGCTTGTCGAGAGGTTCTTCAACTCTTCCATTCGCACTTGTCGGATTTCCACATCTTTTTGGACTCCTGCGGATTTGATGTTTTTAGCCGCTTGCTGGATAGCATAGAAAGAGGCGTCGGAACCGTATATCTTATGGTTGAATTCTTTCTCTCTGCTATCGTCATTATAGATATCGCTCCATAACTCAGCATCAAAATCAGGCCATTTCTCAAAGGCGAAAGACGAACGGAAGACACCAGGAGCTATGTTTCGCGCGATGAGTGCGGCTTCGATGAGCAGTGTACCGGAACCGCACATAGGGTCATAGAAATCGGATTGTCCTCGCCAGCCCGCCATAAGTAACATTCCGGCCGCCAGCACTTCGTTGATAGGTGCTTCAGTCGTAGCGACACGATAGCCGCGTTTATGCAGGCTCTCCCCGCTGCTGTCCAGCGAGAGAGTGACTTGTTCATTAGCGATATGGATGTTGATGAGCAGATCTGGTTTTTCTACCCGTACGTTCGGTCGTTTGGACGCTTTCTCCTGCCAATAATCGACGATGGCATCTTTGACACGATAGGTCACAAAACGGCTGTTTCGGAACGACTCGCTATAGACGGTAGCATCTATGGCGAAGGTGCTATCTACCGTCATGTATTGCGACCAGTTCAATTTCCGAAGTTGGTTGTATAGTGCGTCTGTATCTTTCGCTTTGAACGAAGCGATAGGAACAAGGATTCGTATCGCGGTGCGCAAGGCAAAATTAGCACGGTAAAGCAAAGCTTTATCGCCTCGAAAAGAGACGGCTCGTCTTTCGATGAGCACGTCATTAGCGCCCAGTTCAATCAATTCCTGTGCTAACACTTCTTCCAAGCCCTTAAATGTCTTGGCGAGCATAGAAAAAGTAGCCTGTTGCTTCATTTTTTTATGATTTTATTTGTGTATTCCAAAAAAAAGTAGTACTTTTGCACCCGCTTTTGAGGAAAGATGGCAGAGTGGTCTATTGCGTCGGTCTTGAAAACCGAAGTACTGAAAGGTACCGGGGGTTCGAATCCCTCTCTTTCCGCTTAAAATTAGTAGGGGTGTCTTTCGTAGGCACCCCTACTTTTTTTTATTTCTTCAGTTGGAAGGGGAAGGAGAGGATTTGGTTGCCATCACAGAAGAAATCGATGGTGTAGTACCCTTTCTTCACCGTTTCCTCTTCTCCGAAGGTATAATAGCACACTCCTTTGTATTCTTCGCCTGTATATTCGAAGGATTGCGTCAAGGTATATGCTATATCGCTATCCTCAAAATGGAACAGTTTCTCTTCGGTCTCACCCAATAAGTTACCTTCCGGGTCCATGATTCGTGCGTAGAGATCTTTCAATCCCGGCGTGCAGGTGATGTTCTTCGCGATGGTAAAGTCAAACTGCAGTTTGCGCATATTGCTAACCTGTCGCGTCTTGCGATCGTTCTTATTGAGCATGGTCAGCGAGCAGGCAGTCATTTCCAGCATGGAAGCTCTGGAAACCGTTTCCAAAAGTTGGGTATTCTGGTTCGCGAGCTGGGTATTCTCCTGCTTGAATTGCTGGTTCTCCAACTTCACGCGCTGGTTCTCATCTGTCAGGCGGCGGTTGTCTTGAGACAGGCTATCCACCTGAATCATTAAGTTCTGCGCTACTTCGCGCACCACTTCCAGTTCTTTCTTCAGTTCTGCAATCTTGCGGGCGTTAGAGGCCTTTGTTTGACGCAGTTCTTCCAAGAGATCCTGCACGCGCTGCTGCTCGCGACTCAGTTCGTCCTGCAGCGAGTCGTTGCTGATTCCTCTTTGCTGAAAACCATCGAAAAGGACCAGATAGTCCTCATATTCTCTTTGCAGAGAATCTTTCTCGATAATCATCAGTTCCATCATCTCATCCCGCTCGTTCGTTACATTTTTCAATTCATTATGTGTACTAAGCAGGATCACAAGCACTGCTGCCAGCGCTAGACCTAATACCGCTGCAATGATTGCAATTATAATTAAAGTCCTTTTATTCTCCTCCATTGTCATCTTCTATAATAAAGGTAATACTTTCTCCATCTGGTTGGAACGACTGCCTTTGAGCAAAATCGTATAGCCGCTCAGCGGTTCTTTTCGCAAAGCTTCACACAGCGCATCGATGTTTGGATAAACGGGATAAGGCGCTGTCGTTTCCTGATACTCTTCCCCGACCAGCAGTACTTTCTCTGCTTTGCGCTCCAACAGCATGTTGACGATGTTCTGGTGCTCGAGGTGAGTATAATCGCCCAACTCACGCATCGCGCCGAGGATATATGCCTTCGGCATTGGTGATTGGTGATTGGTGATTGGTGATCGGTCAAACGCCTCTATCGCAGCTGTCATGGACGTGGGGTTGGCATTATAGGCATCCACTACAATCGTGTTATGATCAGTCTGCACTAATTGGGAACGGTTGTTCGAAGGCACGTACGCACGAATAGCTGCCAGCGCGGTCTCTTCGCTCACGCCGAAATACCGGCCAACACACATAGCCGCCGACACGTTCTCCGCGTTATAACCTCCTACGAGGTGCGTTCCTTCGGGCATGGTGCCTGTGGTATAAGGTACTGTTTTCAGCTCACCCGCCATCTGCGCCAAGTACGGATTATCCGTATTCCGGAAGCAGAAACCACCATGCGCGCGGAGAAAATCATACAGTTCCGCTTTAGTGCGCATGACTCCTTCGAAAGAGCCGAAGCCCTGCAGGTGTGCACGCCCCACATTGGTGATCAGGCCGCAGTTAGGTTCGGCGATATCCACGAGTTCTTTGATATCCCCGGGATGGGAGGCGCCCATCTCGACAATCGCCATCTCGTGCGCGCGCGTAATATTTAATAAGGTAAGCGGCACGCCGATCTGATTATTGAGGTTACCCTGCGTATAATACAGGTTGTACTTGGTGCTCAGCACAGCTGCGCACAGTTCCTTGGTCGTCGTCTTGCCGTTTGTTCCGGTGATACAAATGATCGGCAAGCCCAGTTCGCGCCGCCAAGCACGCGCCAAGTCTTGCAGTTCCGCTAAGGCGTTCTCACCGCTAATGATATAGGCAGCGCCATCTTGACGGGCCTGATCCACAAAATCATTGCCGTCAAAATGCTCACCTTTGAGCGCGACAAAGACAGAGCCGGAAGTAACCTTCCGGCTGTCTGTCGTCACGTTGATTGATTCCTTATTTTTTATTAGGAAGCTCCAATCCATATTACTTAATATTCGGTTCTTCCAAACCAATATGTTTCTTCCGGTCTACGCCTTTGAGAATAACAGCAAAAATCAATGCAGCCACACCCAAGACAGCAAATACCACTAAAGCCACCGTATAGTCTAACGAAACTGCTGCCTGCTCAGAAGTAATCTCGCCTGCTTCTTCCAAAGCAATGATATCTGAGTTAGTGGCATTCAAGATCTTTCCAATCAGCGTTGGGAAGAGCCATAATCCAATATTTTGAATCCAGAAGATCAGTGCATATGCAGAACCGATAATTTTCTCATCTACCAGTTTCGGTACACTCGGCCACAAAGCGGCAGGGACTAACGAGAACGAAGCGCCCAATACCAGAATAGTAGCATAAGCGACGATCAATCCGCCAACCGCATTCCCTTTGAACATCGGCAACACGAAAGCAAAGATCAAATGGCAAATGATGAGCAATACAGAACCGATAACGAGCATGGTAGCTGCTTTTCCTTTGGTATCCACATATTTACCCAACATAGGAGTGATAGCCACAGCCAGCAACGGGAACACAGCGAAAACGGTTTCTGCCGTACCACGCAGGTAGCCAATCACACAATAGGCGATAAGTGCGAGAGTAGCTATGCCGAACATCGTGTATTGGGTTGATTTCTTCTTAGAGAAATTACCTGCAAAAGCAAAACCAGCTACTAATACCATCACCAGATAATGAATGATTGTCATTTTCTGGCTTGCCCAGATTCCGGTTCCTTCGTGCAACGTTAAGTTACACTGAAGCATGTTCGTCGCATATTTTTGGAAGGGGAAGATAGCGCTATAGTACAACACGCACAGCAAGGCTACCAACCAGAAACCTTTACTCTTGAGAATCTTTCCGATATCTGATACTTTGAACGGTTCTTTCTCTTCCTCTTCGCCTGTTTGCGCATCAAGTTTCTTATCCAAGACAAAATAAACAGTGAACATGATTAACGCGATACACAACAGCACGATACCAAAGCCGACCGAACGAGATACATCTATACGGCCTCCTAACTTAGCAAAGAAAGGAGAGAAGATCATACAGGTAGCAAATCCCATACGACCTAATGCCATCTCAGAGCCCATGGCCATTGCAGTCTCACGACCTTTGAACCATTTTACGATACCACGTGAAACCGTGATACCCGCCATCTCTGCTCCACAACCGAAGATCATAAATCCGATGGTAGCCAGTTTCGCGGAAGCAGGCATGCCACTATAGAACGGAGATACTCCCAATTCGTCAAAAAGCGGGATATAATTCAAATGATTCGTGAACCATTCCTCCAGACCACTACCAATAAAAGAATTAGAAACGGCAAAGAATTTTATGACGGCGCCTACAAGCATTACTATTCCGGACAAAAGGGCTGTAAAGCGCACACCCATTTTATCCAAGATAATACCGGCAAATATCAAGAAGAAGATGAATACGTTCAGGAAGGTCTCTGCACCCTGGTACGTACCAAAGGCCTTAGAATCCCATCCGCGTTCAGATTGCATCAAATCCTTGATAGGCGACAGTATATCCATGAAGATATACGAGCAGAACATAGCTACCGCCAAAAGCAGCAACGCCGTCCAGCGCATCGTTGCACTATCGCGTAATGTTGTCTTTGTTTGAATTTTGTCTGCCATAAGTATAACTGAATTTTGATTTACGTTTGAGCCATTCTGCCTTTTTCTTTTCGTATTCGGCATAGTGGCTCTCTAAATATCCGTCGGCCATATTACTTGATACCGAGTTCTTTCTTTACTGCCGGGGTAGCATCGATGGCATCAGCGCCGATATGTACCATCGCAGCGGAATCGAAGATATACGTGTATCCTTCACGATCACCGACAGCTTTGATGGCCTTGGTCATTTTCTCGTGAATCGGCGTGAGCAACTCTTGTTGTTTCTTCTGGATATCCTGCTCAGCTGTTTGGTAGAACAGTTGGATACGTTGCTGCATCTCCTGCAACTCCTGTTGACGGATTTGCTTTACAGCGTCCGGCATGGTAGCTTCTTGCGCCTGATAATCCTGTGCCTTTTTCTGAATCTCTTCGTTCATGGAAGCCAGTTGCATCTCATACTGGTTCTGGATGGTATCCATCTTCAACTTCACTTGGTTTACTTCCGGCATCTGCGCAAAGAGTTCTTGCGTGTTAATGTGACCGAATTTCTGTGCGCTGGCGAGCATCGGCAGAGCCAGCATCATTGCGATAATAATTTTTTTCATTGTTTTATGTTATTTTAGTTTATTTTGCTCCGAGTTTACGTAATACCTGATCGGATACGTCCAGTTTGGAGGACATATAGATGAGGGACGGATCGGCCGAGCGATCTTTGACTACATCGATTCGTTTCTCGATTGCCAGATCCTGAATCGCATTGTATATCTCATCCTGAATCGGTTTGATGAGCGCTTCGCGCTTCTTATATAGTTCACCGTCCTGACCGAAATACTTGCGTTTGAGTTCCAGCACCTCCTGCTCTTTCTTCACGATCTCCTGCTCGCGCTGCGTACGCATCGCTTCGCTCAAGAAAATCTGCTCCGTCTGATAGTTCGTAGCCATGACACGTGCTTCCTGCTGCGCCGCATCGATCTCTTTCTGCCAGCGTTTGGACAACATCGTCAGCTGTTCATTGGCTTGCTCATACTGCGGCAGGTTCTTCAGGATATACTGCATGTCGATATAGACCACTGATTGATCTTTAGCAAAAGCCGTGCCACAGGCAATAACGGCTGCCAATAATAATATTGATAATCTTTTCATATTCATTATAATTCTTGACCTAAGACAAAGTGGAACTGGCTTCCACCGTATTGTTTCGAACCGTTGATTTCATCGAAGCCCCAACCCCAATCTATACCTAGCAGACCGAACATCGGCAGGAAGATACGTACACCCACACCGGCCGAACGCTTGAGGTTGAAGGGGTTATAATCCCGGATATCCGAGAAGCAGTTACCGGCCTCGAGGAAACCGTGTACCCAGATAGTAGCGTTCTGCTCAAGCGAGATCGGGTAACGCAACTCCATGGTGAACTTATTATAGAGGTAACCCATGTTACGACCGGTAGCAACGTCATAAGGCGTTAACGAACCCGATGAGTAACCACGCATGGAGACATACTCGGTAGAATAACTGGTGTATGCCGACATACCGTCACCTCCCATATAGAAGGTCTCGAACGGCGATTTGAGGTTTTGGTTATAATGGCCCAGATAACCGAACTCCGCACGTGTCATGAGCACCAGTTTGCTATCGCGAGACAGCGGCGTGAAAACTTTTCCGGTAAATTTCCACTTATGATACTCGATGAGGTGGTACTTCTCATTCGTCGTCATATTGGCATAGTCGGCAGGGAAGATCAGCGACCAAGGCGGCGTGATCTTCAGACCCAAGGTAAACTGACTACCGCGGCGCGTATAGATCGGGTTATCGATAGACGAACGGCTGATCTGCAGGTTCAGCGCCAAGTTATGACTCGTACCATCCGAGATCAAAAGGTACGGCCAATCTTTCATCATATACATCTGATAACTCAACTCGCCATAGAACATGAAATAGTCATCAGGCCAGCGCAGACGTTTACCATAACCGATTGATACACCCAACGTACGCAAGTACTTATCCTTATCCGCTTCCGACTCCGCTAACTGCTGGTAGTAATTGCTGTTACCGGAATAGTAATAATAGCTCGAATAGGTGTTATAGAGGTTCTGGTACGCTTTCTGATAACGAGACGAATAACCCGTCTGGTTCGCGAAGTAGATACTTGCACTCAAGCTATTCGGGCGCTTACCTCCAAGCCAAGGCTCCAAGAACGAGATAGAAGCCGAGGTATAATAGATACCGTTCGTGCGCGCGTTAATAGAGAAGGTCTGACCCTCTCCTTGCGGAACGATACGATAGGCTTTCTTGTTAAAGAGGTTCTGGATGGCGAAGTTGGTGAACTTCAATCCCAGCGATCCAACCAGACCTGTGGCACCCCAACCGAGCGAGAACTCAATCTGATCGGACGACTTCGTCTCCAGTTGATACGTGATATCTACCGTTCCCTCTTCCGGGTTAGGCTGAATGTCCGGCACCAGTTTCTCTTGGTCGAAGTGACCCATCTGCGCCAACTCACGCAGCGAACGCATGATATCCGATTGCGAGTACAACTGTCCGGGTTTGGTATATAACTCACGACGAACGACATGCTCATACACGCGGGTATTACCTACGATCTTGATGTCATTGATCGTCGCGGGCTTACCCTCATACATACGCATCTCGAAGTCGATCGAGTCGTTCTCCACATTCACTTCTACCGGTTCTACATTGAAGAACAGATATCCGCGATCGGTGTACAGTTTGCTAACAGCATCATCGTCATTAATCAGACGATCATTGAGTGTCTTCAGGTTATATACGTCTCCCGGTTTGACACCCAGGGTCGCATCCAGGTACTCGTACGGATAGACCGTGTTTCCCACCCATTTCACCGAACGGACATAGTATTTATCTCCTTCGCTGATGGTCATATAGACATCTACGCGCGTCGGGTCTTCGGGGTTCGGCACTACGCTGTCGGCTACAATATACGCATCGCGGTAACCATGTTCGTTATATTTCTCAATAACGGCTTGCTTGTCTTTTTCGTATTCCTCAGTGACGAATTTCTTGGTGCGGAAGAGATTGACGATATCATTATCGTTGGTCTTTTTCATCGCTTTGTTAATCTGCCGATCCGTCAGGTTCTCATTTCCTGTGATGTATATCTTACCCACCTTGGTCTTCGCTTTCTTGTCGATTCCGACCAAGACACGCACATACCCCGGGTGATCCGGATCATTCCGTTGCAACACCGTCACTTCTGCATTATGGAATCCTTTCTCCGCCAGATATTTCTTGATCACCGTCTTGGCATGGTCCTCCAGGTTCGGCGTCATCTGGCTGCCCTGACGAATACCTGCCTTTACTTCGATATCCTCCTTCTCACTCTTCTTCAGACCTTCATACCTTACTTCGCTGATACGCGGACGTTGCTCCAGCGCAATAACGAGCCAGATTTTATTTCCTTCGATCTTTTTCGCTTTGATCTTCACGGACGAGAACAAGCCTTGCTTCCAGAAACGTTTGATCGCTTTGGTGATCTGGTCTCCGGGCACTTCGATCTTATCTCCGACAGCCAAGCCGGAGAATCCGATCAGCACGAAGTCTTCGTAACTGTCTGCACCTTCCACTTCTATATCTGCAATCTCGTAGGTCTTACGCGTCATACCATACTCTATCTCTTGCGCAACGACAGGAGTACAGGATACGGAATACAGAATACAGACTAGTATTATGTATAGTAATCTTTTCACTCTCAACTCTTAACTTTTAACTTGTTCACTTGTTTTACCAAATCTTCTCTCGCGTTTCTGATAATCCACGATGGCTTTATAGAACTCTTCTTCCGTAAACTCAGGCCAGAGACAATCCGTGAAATACAACTCGCTGTATGCCAGTTGCCACAGCAGGAAATTACTGATACGATACTCTCCGCTGGTACGGATCAACAGGTCCGGGTCCGGCATGTCGCGCGTCGTCATCAACGAGGAGACGAACTGTTCATTCACATCTTCGGCCCGCAGTGCACCTGTCTGCGCTTCGCGCACAGCCTTGCGCACGGCTTCGGTGATCTCCCATCGCGCCGAATAACTGAGTGCAATCACCATGGTGAGTCCCGTGTTACGACTTGTCTGCTCGATGCAACCGAGGAATTTCTGCTTCGTACCTTCCGGCAAACGATCTATATCCCCTATAGTCTCCAGGCGCACGTTGTTATTCATCAGCGTCGGTGTCTCTTTCGCAATCGTATCTACCAGCAACGTCATCAAGGCATCCACTTCCTCTTTGGGACGGTTCCAGTTCTCAGTAGAGAAGGTATACAGCGTCAGGTACTCCACGCCCAATTCCGTAGCAGCTACTGTGATGTTATGCACGGTCTCTACACCTTGCTTATGCCCGAACATACGCGCCAGGCCTTGCTTCTTTGCCCATCGACCATTACCATCCATGATGATGGCGATGTGTCGAGGCAAACGCGCTCTGTCTATCTGTTCTTTATAATTCATATCAATAGTTACATATCCGGCAGGGTTTCTTGGCTTTGCCAAACTCAAACACGATGCCGGCTGTTATCATTCCCGTCACGTCGCAGTTCATCCAGTTCCATCCGTTCAACTGGTATTTGTTATCCAAAGTCTCGCGGCATTCCAGATTATCTGCCATATAAATATTATGTTGCCATGCGATATTCAAACCGCAATGTTCTGAAAATTTCCATTTAAATCCGATACCCAGCGGTATATACGCCGCAGCATGTGTTTGGGTATCGCCTAAACCGTACACACCAGCACCGATACCTAAGAAGATATACGGTGTATAGGGTTTGATTCGTTTGTCATATTTGTTCGCCGAACCGAAACGGAAGAAGTTAAACTCCGCCATCAGATCGACGTTCACCATTTGGTTTTGCCACTTGGTATCCAGCTTCTCCCCTCTGATCGTAAACTCATTTCCTGCTATTCGCTGGCCGGAAGCCTTGAGTTGAATGGCCCAGCGCTTGGTGAACTTATACCGGAAATGAATGCCGTAAGCCTCCCGCACACTCATGAAGATATGCGGCACAGCGTCTCCCACATAATATCCGGCTCCACCTTGCAAACCGATCTCGCACAGGTACGGCACTTCCAATGCGACGGAAGCCGAAGCACGCTGTACGGAGAAAGGTGCAAACAGGAGCACCAGTCCGATGATACTATTTACAATCCATCTTGTTTTCATTTCTCATTCTTCACGATGAGCAACCGAAAAGCATCGGTCACTTTCTTCACACCCACTATCTCAATCGAATAGCGCTTCGTATCTATCTTCTGGTCCGCCGGAATAAGTATTCTGCGGAATCCCAGTTTCTGCGCTTCTGCGATTCGTTGTTCGATGCGGTTCACGGGTCTGATCTCTCCCGCCAATCCCACTTCTCCGCACAGGCACGTGCCGGCATCAAGCGCGATATCCATGTTACTGCTCAGTACCGCAGCCAAAACAGCCAAGTCGATCGCCGGATCTTGCACGCGCAGTCCTCCTGCTATATTGAGGAACACATCTTTCTGCAGCAGTTTGAATCCTACCCGTTTCTCCAGTACAGCCAAAAGCATATTGAGCCGTCTGCCGTCAAAACCGGTGGACGAACGTTGCGGCGTCCCGTAAGCGGCACTGGAAACCAAGGCCTGCACTTCAATCAAGAATGGCCGTACACCCTCGACAGCCGCAGCGATGGCGATGCCGGAGAGACCTTCACGGGCGGTGGACAGAAGCAGTTCCGACGGGTTGGTCACTTCCCGCAATCCGTTCTGCCGCATCTCGTAGATGCCCAATTCCGAAGTAGATCCGAACCGGTTCTTCTGCGCCCGTAAGATACGGTACATGTTATGTTGGTCGCCTTCGAACTGCAGCACGGTGTCCACGATATGCTCCAGCACCTTCGGTCCCGCTAACGAGCCTTCTTTGTTGATATGCCCGATGATGATAAACGGGATATTACGCGTCTTGGCGAGCTCCATGATACGCGCCGCGCACTCGCGCACCTGACTCAACGAGCCGATGGTGGCTTCGATGGTCTCTGTACCGATGGTCTGAATCGAATCAATAACTACTATCTCCGGCTCCAGTTCTTTCACTTGGTCGAGGATACGCTCCAGCGACGTTTCCGAAGAAATGTAGAGGTTCTCCGCATTCCCTGCGATGCGCTCCGCGCGCAGTTTGAGTTGACGAACCGATTCCTCTCCCGAAGCGTAGAAAGTCTTGCGTTCTCCTTGCTGCATCAGCACCTGTAATGCCAGTGTCGATTTGCCGATACCGGGTTCGCCGCCTAAGAGGACCAAGCTACCGGGCACCAGTCCGCCTCCCAAGACACGGTTGAACTCACCATTGCGCATGTCGAGCCGCATCTCTTCCGTAGCAACCACTTCTTGCAGCCGTTGCGGAGCCGCTGTACCCACCGAACGAGGCGTCACCCCTTTCTTAGGCGCAGCATCCACTACTTCCTCTTCGTATGTTCCCCACTCACCACAAACAGGACAACGACCTAAGAGCTGAGGAGCTTTGGCACCGCAGGACGAACATACATATTGGGTGAAAGGCTTCGCCATATCAAATATCAAATTGGAGATTCTCTTCCGCGAGGAAGGTGTTATCAAATATCGGTTTTGCTTCGTTGAGGAAGAGCGAGTGGTCTTCTACCCGTGCGGAGTAATGGCCCAAGATCAACTTCCCCACATTGGCTTTTTGAGCAATCGTCGCTGCCTCAGCCGCCGTAGAGTGCTTCACTTCCTTGCTACGCGCACCATGTTCATTCAAGAAGGTGGACTCATGATAGAGCGTATCTACCCCTTCGATGATCGGGATGATCTTCTCGCTGTACTGAGTGTCCGAACAATAAGCATAGCGTTTGCGGGTCTCATATTCGAACGATCCGTCTTCTTTCTTCACACGATGGGTCTCTTTGAAGAGGAAACCGCATGTCGGCACTCCGTGCTTCAACGGGATGGTCTCTACAGACACCGTGCGATCTTCGTAGATCACCTCGTGCTTACGCGGGTTGATCGGATGGAAGATGATGTCGTACTGGCGATCATTCGCATGATACTCCAACAAAGGCGTTAACAGTTTCTCCAAATCCGCATGAGCGTAAATATGCATCGGCTGCGTGCGCTTGAGCATCCCGAGCGTCGTCAGCAAACCAATCAGGCCGAAGCAATGGTCTCCGTGCAGATGTGAGATGAAGATGTTATACAACCTCGAAGTATGCACCCCGAGTTTCTGCATCGTCAGAATCACTCCTTCCCCGCAATCCACGAGAAAGGTCTTATCGCACAGATCCACTAACTGCGCCGAAGGCGATGTCGTCTTCGTCGGCTTGGCGCTTCCGCAACCTAATATGGTAAGCTTGGCTTCACTCATTTACGCATTCACTCTTTCACCTTGGCGAGTTCCGCAAGAACCCGATTGCCCAAGGCAGTTTTCTTCTCTATATGTTCCAGAACGGCTTTCACGAACGAGTTCGATTCAAACGAACCACGTACTTCTTCGAAGTCCGCTTCCGCCTGACTGCGATCGCCATCCACACCGAAACCGGTTTGGCTATTGAGGTCGAACTCCTTGCGCGCGTCGTTATAAACCATCTTATCGAGGTTAACCACGGCTGCTTGCCATTCTTCCACCGTGCGGCGAATCTGGTCCAGACTCACCTCATCCACGCTGCAACCCCATACCTGCTCCAGTTTCTCCAGCGCCCAAGACCATTCGTACGAATAGTAATTGGCATGCATCGTCTCCAGACGCGCTTGGATATCACTCAGCGACAAAGCGCCATTCTGGATATCATTCAGCAAGGTCGTCACCGCATTCTTCGGCGCAATCAGACCGGCTAAATCCACCCAATCTCCCTTACCTATTTCGCTATCGGGACGCAAAGCGGCACGTACATCAGCCATGTTGTGCCATTTCGTTTGCTCCAACCGGCTGATGAGGCTGTTACCCAAGAACTTCTGAATACCAATCGTATATAACTCCAGACCATGTCGGAGCGAGCTGTTGCGGATTTTGCAGTTACGATAGCCGTACACCTCCGTGTTCTCTCCGCTCAGCAGCACCAGTTCATTCAGTATCTCGCGTCCACGCCACATCTTCTGCACCGTGTACGGAGACAACAGGTTAAAATTGATCTGGTCCAGTTGGTGCGGATCCTTGCGGTTGTCACGCTTCGGCCATTTCTGCGCATCGCGGATCGTACCTACGGTACGCAAGTTAGCCCCCGGGACGATATAACTCTCTGCGTTGTTCTCAATCAGATAGGAGAACGGCAGATCGGAAGTGTCCGCATGGTGCGTATGACGGCCCATCACCAGACTGAACGCACCTATCTTAGACGGCCACAGCAGGTAACTGTCACTGGTCGTCTTCGATCCGCGCTCCGCCATTCCTTGATGGATCGGACCGAGTTTGTACATGTGGTTCGACTGGTTACTGCCAGAGCCGGCATTCATGAACGAGAACATACCCGCGATGAGCAAGGTACTCTTATGATGGGTCACCGTGTACGGACCTGCGAAGATCGCGCAAGCCTCACCGTGCATACCCTGGCAGTTACTGAAGAACAGACTCTCTCCGGCCGAATAGTGCTTATCGAAGATACATCCCTG
>JAFXYK010000051.1 GCA_017541805.1 Paludibacteraceae bacterium | reverse complement strand
TTTGATTTTTGATTTTTGATTTTTGATTTGAAAGAACTTTTTGGGCAAACGCTCTATTATGCCAGTCGGTGAGGAGGGTCCAGACCGTTTTGATGAACCAATCTGCTTTGGAACCGCTATACACGGGGATGGTGATAATGGGGTAGGTATGCGCAAAGTGAAGCGGTTGATACTGCTCGGTGACTAAGGTCAGTTCATGTCCTTGGCGCACGAGGTAATCGCACAGATAGCGCAACCGCGGCAAGTAACCGGGTGCAGCAGGGGGATCCGAGAGGACTAATATGCGTTTTTTAGGTTCGCTCATAGAGCTTATTGCACTTTGTTACCGGTGATCGTGAAGAGTTCGCCGTTTCGTTCGATGAACAGTTGTCCGTTATACAGGATCTTCTTTGCCGGAATGGTCACGTGGATGGTCTCGAAATCGGTTCCTGATTTGCCTAAGCGCAGACCGACAAGGACTGCATCGTGGTCAGAGTATTTGTAGCTATATCCTCCTGCGGTGTTGATATGATAAGCATAGGCGCCGGTGATCTGCTCTGCCATCGTGCTATTGGCCATTGCATGGTCTAGGATTCCCTTTGCGCCTTTGTAGATATAGGTGTATGCATTCGCATCGAAGCGCACCAACTGCTCTTCATAACCCGCATTAATCAGGTTCTGGATAGGCGTCTCATTCGTGTAGGCATTCAGGTCGCCCATAATAAGGATATCGGGGTCGGTATTGATATTATCGAGTTTCTCTATTAACTCGCCTGCATTCTCAATCCGTGTGCTCTCTCCCTGATCTACGGAAGAATCTTTTGCCTTAAAATGGTTCATTGAGAGCACAAAGACCTCGTTGGTAGCAATCTCTTTAAAGGCCTGAATACGCAGGCGGGCTTTGTATTCTGCAGAATAGTATGGCGAGACGGAGGTACCTACCGGGGTTACTTTGTTTTTATTGTAGATGAACCCCGATTTGAGAGACTGGTATTTACCTGCATCCGCATGTGAGTAGAGTCCGTCGGTGATGTAGGTGAAGACGTTTTCACCATAGATGGTATTCATGGCATTGCAGATATAACTGAGCACGTCGTCATTACGTTCCACTTCGCAGATAGCCACGATATCTGCACCTAAGGCAAGGAAGGCGTTCGCCATCTTATTGGTCTTGGTGGTGAATTCCGCTTGGTCTGCGCACGAGGAGTTGGAGGCAGCGAAGTTGATCAGGTAGTTCGCTGCGTTTTGTCCTACGATGCGGATACGTGCATCGCCTACGTCAGGGATGGTAACAGGACTGTTCCATGCGAAAGCATGGAGGCCGACGAGCACAAGGAGGATGGATACAATTTGTTTTTTCATGTCTTATGTGTTTTTATTGTTTGACGAGATTGAGGATTTTGGGGTACAAGGACTTATGATAGGAGCCTTCCACAAAACTGTTGTTATGCCATAACAGGCACAGATCACCATGGTGCATACGCACTTTATCGATCAGGCGTTCGCAGAGGAAATAGGCTTCATCTTCGGTCAAGTGCATGTAGTTCGCTTGGCTCAGAGTGTTGTCCATTACCATCAGCGGGTGCAATGTGAGGTTGGTCAACTGCATCGTGAGCGGGTTGATCCACCGCACGGCGCGGCAGGTCTGCAGACGGAAACCCGCTTGATCGGCAAAGCCCATCGTGAAGTCATCCGTGTAGCCTGCATCCGCTAATCGCTGCAACTGGTCGATGGAGCAACGTAAGTAATGCGCTCGGTACATCTTACTATATTCGATGGCAGGGATAGAACCGTAATAACTGCCGTGTACACCAAGGAAGACATCGCTATGGCGCAACATGTGCTTCAGCTGTTTCCAGTCACGTCCATGCAGGCAGTACTGCGGGTAGTCATAGCCTCGACCGTGCGTTCGTTTGACGAAATAGATCGGTTCTGCTTTCTTGATGCGGCGGTCTTGCTCCAGGATCCAAGGGAAGGTGTACAAGGGGTCGTTATGTATATCTTGCCATGCGGCCCACACGGCCTTGGCCTCTCCGCGTCGGATACCCCCTAAGGTGCCGCGTAAGGAACGGTATTGGCTGATGGCATCGATGTCATGCGTGAGGTAGATATGATGGAAACCCGCTTCGGGTAAAGGCAGATTCAGCTGCTTGAGCACGAGGCGTGCATACTCGTCTAACCGCGGGATCTGCAAACGGCTCTTCTGACTCAGCATCGAATAGGCGGCTAAGAAACGCCCGTGTTCGTCACGTCGCGTATTGAGCACTTCTTCCGCACGGGACGTGAAGAAAAAGACGGCATACACGATGTCGGTGCGAATGATGGTCTTGCCTTTGGCAGGTTGCTCTACTTCCGGCCGTTTCAACTCAGGCAGGATGAGGTCCTTACCTAAATGACCATTCGGCACGATGATCAAATCGTGCGTCTCCAGCGCTTTCTCATCCGCTGTGTAAGCGATACGTGCTGCGGCTTCTTCATCCCCGTAGCACAGCCACTTAAGAATATAGTCAACAATCTCTTTCATTCGCTCAGTATCTCCCATTCGTATAGTTTTTGTTCTATTTGATGCTTGATCGTTTCGTATTTCTGGAAGTTCTCCGCTGTTTGATTAACAGGATCCGCGAGCAGTTGCTCCATGTCTGCCTGTTGCGTTTCCAGAGAAGCAATAGCCTCTTCCACTTCGGCAATCTGTTTCTCTTTCTTGCGTTTCTCAGCTGCTGCGGCTTTCTGGGCAGCGTAGTCGAGTTTGGAGGAACTGGGAGTTGTCAGGTCTGTGCTCTGTGTTCTGTCAGTGGAACGGTCTGTGTTCTTTTTCTCCAGTTCTTGAAGGGAGTCAATCTTCTTTGCCCGCAGGAAGTCGTATATGCCGCCGAGGTGTTCGCGAACACGTCCGCCGCCGAACTCATACACTTTAGTGACCAGTCCGTTGAGGAAATCACGGTCGTGACTGACACAGATGAGTGTGCCGTTGAAGTCCTGCAGGGCCGCTTTGAGCACATCTTTGGACTGCATGTCGAGGTGGTTCGTCGGCTCATCGAGGATGAGCAGGTTGCAGGGCTCGAGCAGCAGTCGTATCATCGCGAGTCGGCTGCGTTCACCGCCGCTGAGCACTTTCACTTTCTTGTCAGACGCTTCGCCGCCAAACATGAAAGCCCCGAGGATGTCGCGTATCTTGGTGCGGATATCGCCCACTGCGACACAGTCGATGGTCTCGAAGACGGTGAGATTCTCATCCAGCAGGGCGGCTTGGTTCTGCGCGAAATAGCCTATCTTGACGTTGTGGCCTATCTTGAGATTACCGAGGTAGTCCAATTGTCCCATGATACACTTGACGAGCGTCGTCTTTCCTTCTCCGTTCTTACCGACGAAGGCCACTTTCTCGCCGCGGCGAATGGTGAAAGTGACGTCGTGGAAGACATTATGCTCACCGAAATCATTGCGTAGATCTTCGACGATGAGTGGGAAGTCTCCGCTTCGCGGCGCAGGCGGGAAACGCAGGTTGAGTCGGCTGGTATCTTCGAGATCCACTTCGAGTCGCTCTAACTTATCCAATTGCTTGATGCGGCTCTGAACCTGCACGGCTTTCGTCGCTTTATAGCGGAAACGCTCGATGAACTCTTCGGTGTCCTGAATCATCTTCTGCTGATTCTGGTACGCCCGTACTTGCTGTTCATGGCGTTCTTTGCGCAGTTCGACGAACTTACTGTAGTTGACGTTATAATCGTATATACGGCCGAGAGTGATCTCTATCGTTCGCGGGCATACATTATCGATGAAAGCGCGGTCGTGACTGACCATCAGTACGGCCGAAGGACTGGAT
>JAFXYK010000050.1 GCA_017541805.1 Paludibacteraceae bacterium | reverse complement strand
TCGGTGTTAGCCGAGCAGTGCATCGAAGCGATACCCTTCAGCGGCAGGTAGTAGTTCATCATGGAGAACATACCTTTCTTCATCTCACCGCCGTACCATGTGTTCAGGATGACCTGCTCACGGCTCGTAGTGTTGAAAGCGACACAAGTCTCGCTGTTCAGACCGAGCTCTTTGTAGTTCTCAACCTTTGCCAACGAAGCGTTGTAGATCACGAAGTCCGGCTCGAAGTTAGCCAACTCTTCCTCGCTCGGCTGGATGAACATGTTCTTTACGAAGTGAGCCTGCCAAGCTACCTCTACGATGAAACGAACAGCCATGCGGGTGTCTTTGTTAGCACCGCAGAAAGCGTCCACTACATAGAGGTTCTTGCCGCTCAGCTCTTTGATAGCCAGCTCTTTTACTTTAGCCCAAACATCTTCAGACATCGGGTGGTTGTCGTTCTTGTAACCCTCGGTGGTCCACCAAACGGTGTCCTTCGAGTTAGCGTCCATGACGATGTATTTGTCTTTCGGCGAGCGGCCGGTGTAAATACCGGTCATTACGTTCACAGCATTCAGCTCGGTGTTCTGACCTTTAGCATATCCGGTCAACTCCGGCTTGGTCTCCTCAGCGAACAGATACTCGTAGGACGGGTTGTGTGCGATAACTGTCGCACCTTTGATACCATACTTGGTAAGATCTAATTCTTTCATTTTATTTTGGATTTTTATGTTTATTTATGGTTGGAAATATCATTTCTTCAACGCTACCAGCACGTAGAAACTGCCACGATCGTTAGCCGGCATCCAGGTGAAAGCCACATCCTTCGGCAGCAAAGCTTGTGCTGCTTCGCTATTCAAAATCGCGTTAATAGCAATAGTGTCGTTATAGAACGCTGTACCAACAGCCGGACTATTCAACGCACCGATACCACTCAACATCTCGCCTAACTGACGATCCATGCCAACGGTAGCCTCATCAATGGCTTCGAAGATAGGTACCAATTCGGTTGCGTTATAAGGCTCAACGGACTGCGTTGTCACCTCCTGCGATGCAGGTTGCTCTTCGGATTGATTTTCCGATTGCGCTTTAGTACAAGAACTCATGCCTGCGAGGCACATAACAGCGGCGCAAAGAACAGCCGCGAAGATCGATTTTGAGTATTTCATAATTGTGCGGAATTAAAGACGGTACAAAATTACAACATTTTTTGCAAATGTGCAAATAGTTTGCAAGTTTTTTAAGAAATTTTCTTAAAATTGGTAATTTCGCTTGGCAAATTCAAAAAAAAGCAGTACCTTTGTCGCCGATTTATGGATCAGAACCGATACGACAAGGAAGATTTGCAGGAAGCGCTGCGTGTGTTGCGCGCCGGAGGCATCATCGTCTATCCCACCGACACGGTGTGGGGTATCGGTTGTGATGCTACGAACGCAGAGGCGGTAAAAAAAATATACGCTCTCAAGCAGCGCGAAGACAGCAAATCTATGTTGGTGCTACTCGATTCGCCCGCAAAACTGAATTACTATCTCTCCGACATTCCGGATGCGGCTTGGACCCTATTGGAAGCAACGAATGATGTCGAGACTTCGAGATCTCGAGATGACGAAACCTCCAAGCCGCTGACGATCATCTATCCGAATGCGCGTAATTTAGCGCCGAACCTCATTGCGGAAGATGGTTCTATAGGTATCCGAATCACGAATGAAGCGTTTAGCAAGGCGCTGTGTGCGCAGTTGAAACATCCTATTGTTTCGACGAGCGCCAATATCAGCGGACATCCTTCTGCCCATTTCTATGCAGAGATAGAACAAGCTATCTTAGATGGCGCAGACTATGTCTGCCGATTCAGACGGGACGATGACTGCCCCCATGAACCGAGTAGTATCATCAAGATCAATGCGGATGGCAGTTTTAAGATAATACGACCATGACCCTACGGAGAAGACAACAATTATGGTATCTCTTAGCCGACCTCATCAGTAGCGAACTGGTGTGGATTTGTTTCTTGGGATTCCGGTGGATGGTCTATGAAGGACGCGTGGAGTTGTTGAACGATGTAGTCGTACCGGCGTTCAGTTTCTGGTTGCCTCTCGTGATCTATCCGATCGTTTGTCTGTCGGTGTATTACCTGTCCGGTTATTACCTCAGACCCTTCCAAAAACCATTATGGCGGGAGTTCATGCGGACTTTAATCTCCGCAGCCGTGATCGCCTTGCTGTTCTTCTTTATCATCATCATTGATGATGAGGTGATCAGTTATAAACGCTACCTGCTGTCCTTGGGTGTCCTCTTTGCTTTGCAGTTCGTACTCAGTTATATCCCTCGTTTGACCATCACCTTGTTATCGCGCCGCAGGGGTGTGATGCGCACGAAGACCGTCCATTCGTTAGACGAAGCCAAACACCTGCGGGCAGGCGAACAGGATGAGGTGATCATTGACCTGCCGGAAGGATATACGGACCGTGATCTCTATACGCTTATCGCGTGCTTATATCCGCTTTCGTGCGAGATCAGCATGGTGCCTCGCGTCTATGACATGCTCACCGGTGCCGCGCGAATCGGTCAGTTAGACCGGCCTTCGCTCATCCGTATCACAGCGCATCATATGTCTGACGCCGGTCTGTGTACCAAACGAGCTTTCGATATCATCGCTTCCGCCTTGGGACTGATCTTGTTATCGCCGCTCTTGGCACTCATTGCATTGCAAGTCAAACTGGGTTCCAAAGGACCGGTGGTCTATTCGCAGGAACGAGTGGGTTTGTATGGTCTGCCGTTTAAGATCTATAAGTTCCGCACGATGATCCAACAGGCGGAAGAAGACGGTGTACCGCAGGTGACGCACGACAATGACCCGCGTATCACCGGTGTAGGACGCTGGCTGCGGAAATACCGCCTGGATGAACTGCCGCAGTTATGGAATATCTTATGTGGCGAGATGTCTATCGTCGGTCCGCGCCCTGAACGTCCTTATTTTGTGGAGCAGATCATGCAAGAAGCACCTTATTACTGCCTCTTGTATAAAGTGCGTCCGGGATTGACTAGTTGGGGGCCTATCCGCGTCGGATACACTGATACGATGGAGAAGATGATCGAGCGACTCAACTGCGACATCGTTTATATAGAGAACATGAGTCTCCTGCTGGATCTGAAGATCCTGTTCTTCACCATAGGAGTGATCATCAAAGGAAAAGGCAAATGACGTACGACGAGAAAATACAAAAGGCAGAAGCTATCATTGTGCAATTAGAGCAAGCGGATGCCATCAGCATGGATGCATACAAAAAACTGGCAGCCGAAGCTACCAGTCTTTTGAAACAATGTAAGGATGAACTTCAAGCGGTTAACGCAGATAATTCTCCCACTTAGTATTTCGCATATCACCGGATTTCAGGAACTCCTCGTGCATAGCAAACGCGAGCGAGAGGTTGTGTTGTGTCTGTCCGTGTTTAGCGAACTTGAGATAGTCGCGTAACATCTCACGATACTCCGGAGCGACGCAGTTATTGATGATCTCTTCTGCGCGCTGACGCGGACTCTTTCCACGCAGGTCAGCTACACCTTGCTCTGTAACAAGTACCTTCACCGAGTGCTCGGAGTGATCGAGGTGAGTTACCATCGGTACGATGGATGAGATAGCACCGTTCTTCGCGGTCGAAGCCGTCGTGAAGATAGAGAGGTAGGAGTTACGCGCGAAGTCGCCCGAACCACCGATACCGTTCATCATCTTCGTACCCGTCACGTGCGTCGAGTTGACGTTGCCGTAGATATCGGCTTCCAACGCGGTGTTGATAGCGATGATACCGAGTCGACGAGCTACCTCCGGACTGTTGGAGGTCTCCTGCGGACGAAGTAAGAGTTTGTCGCGGTAGAAATCCAGGTCTGCGAGCACCTCTGCCATCTTGGCTTCTACCAGACGCAGCGAGCAACCCGAAGCGAACTTACAATGCCCGGCTTTGATAAGATCCACGACGGAGTCTTGGATCACCTCGGAGTACATCTCAAACGGCGGAATATGCGGGTTCTTACCGAGTTCGCCGAGCACCGCATTCGCTACGTTTCCTACACCCGATTGAATCGGGAGGAACGAAGCGGGGATACGTCCGGCTTTCATCTCTGCCTCGAGGAAAGCTGCTACATTCGCACCGATCTTTGCCGTCGTCTCATCTACCGGTGTGAATGCCGGGATCTCATTCGGACGGTTGGTCTTCACCACAGCGGCGATCTTTTTCGGGTCCACTTTGATATGGTCCGATCCGCAGCGATCAGAGGGTTTATAGATAGGTATCTCCTTGCGGTAAGGCGGGTCAAGCGGTTCATAGAGATCGTGCATGCCGCGCATAGCTGCAGGGAACATCTCGTTCAGTTCGACGATGATCTTTTCTGCTTGGTTACAGATCGTCGGCATGATACCGATACCGGCAGCCGGAACGATCGTACCGTCTTCACCTACGTACGAAGCCTCGATGATAGCCCATTTCGGTTTCGGAAGGAAACCGTAACGGATATCCTGCGCCATGTGGCTCAGGTGCATGTCGAAATAGTGTGTTCCTTCGGCGTTGATCTCGTCGCGCATCGACTTATTCGACTGATACGGCGTACGGAACTCGACTGCGTGTGCACGTGCCAAAGCACCGTCACAACTGTCACCCATAGAGGCACCGGTCTCGAGTCCTACACGGAAAGGAATACCTTGTTCGTGCAGTTTCTCGGCGCGTTGCGCGAGGGCAAAAGGAACCGCCTTGGGCACTCCGGTAGCGGTAAAACCACCCATGCCCAAGACGTCACCATGTTGAATCAATTCAGCGGCTTGTTCCGCTGTCATGAAAGGTAAAGCCATTGTTGTCTGCTTTTAAAATGACTTATGCTTTTCCGTCCGAACCCAGCACGTCGATGATCTTGTGCTTGTACAGGTCCTCCATGAAGTCGCGTGCTACGCCGCAGTACTTACGCGGATCGAACTCACCCGGTTTCTCAGTGAGCACTTTACGTACAGCTGCGGTGAAAGCAAGACGGCTATCGGAGTCGATATTGATCTTGCAGACAGCGCTCTTGGCAGCTTTGCGGAGTTGCTCCTCCGGAATACCGATAGCATCAGGCAACTTGCCGCCGAGGGAGTTGATCATATCTACATACTCCTGCGGAACGGAAGACGAACCGTGCAGCACGATCGGGAATCCCGGGAGTTGCTCCATTACAGCGTCGAGCACGTCGAATGCCAATGGAGGAGGAACGAGTTTACCCGTCTTCGGGTCACGCGTACATTGCTCCGGAGTGAACTTGTATGCTCCGTGGCTGGTACCAATCGAGATAGCAAGGCTATCGCAACCCGAACGGGTAGCGAAATCAACTACCTCTTCCGGCTTCGTATAGTGGCTGACAGCAGATGAAACCTCGTCCTCTACACCGGCCAATACACCGAGCTCAGCCTCAACGGTTACATCATACTTGTGTGCGTACTCAACCACTTTCTTCGTCAGGGCGATGTTCTCTTCGTACGGAAGAGAAGAAGCATCGATCATCACGCTCGAGAAGCCGAAGTCCACGCAAGATTTGCAGAGTTCGAAGCTGTCTCCGTGGTCGAGGTGCAGCACGATCTGCGGTTTCTCCCAACCGAGTTCTTTTGCGTACTCAACCGCACCCTGTGCCATGTAACGAAGCAGGGTCTGGTTAGCGTAGTTACGCGCACCTTTGGATACCTGCAGGATCACCGGACTCTTGGTCTCAGCAGCTGCTTTGATGATCGCCTGGAGTTGCTCCATGTTGTTGAAGTTGAATGCCGGGATAGCATAGCCTCCCTTGATTGCCTTAGCAAACATCTCACGGGTGTTCACTAGGCCTAATTCCTTGTAACTTACCATAGTTATAAAATTTTTGATTTGTTATTTGTGATTTTTGATTTGTTATTTTTTCTTCGAAGCAATGATGAAGTAAGCGATGAGGGCGATATACGCTGCTACGCCTACCAATGCAGCATTGCCGCTGTTGGCCCAGGTAGTGAGGAAACAGTCCACACCGGCGAACTTGACGATCGCCGAAACGACACCCATCAATGCACCTCCGGCGATGAATCCGGATGCGATGAGCGTACCTTTCTGCTGATGTTTCTCTCCTACGAACCAGGAGATGAGACCGCCCACCAACAGCGGGGTGTTGAGTTGCAGCGGAATGAACATACCCAAAGCGAACGGCAGTACCGGCACTTTCATGAAGTTCAGTACCAGCGCCAGCACAGCACCGGCCAGGTAGAGCATCCACGGCGCACCTTGACCCGACATAAGCGGTTCGATAACTGCCGCCATCGCGTTCGCCTGCGGCGCTACCAGGGCGTTCTCGCCGGTGAAACCATAGGTCTTATTGAGGATGATCATCACGCCGCCTACCGTAGCCGCCGAGACGAGTGTTCCGAGGAACTTCCATGTCTCCTGCTTACGGGGCGTGGTACCGATCCAGTAACCGATCTTCAAGTCCGTGATGAAACCGCCGGCCATAGACAGCGCCGTACAAACGACACCGCCGATTATCATCGCTCCCACCATGCCGCTCGTACCTTTCATGCCGACAGCGACAAAGACCACGCTCGCTACGATCAGCGTCATGAGCGTCATACCGGACACAGGGTTCGAACCCACGATAGCGATGGCGTTAGCTGCTACCGTCGTGAAGAGGAAAGAGATGATGGTCACAACGAGGAAAGCGACGATTGCTTGCCAGAAGTTATGCAGCACACCGACGAAGAAGAAGACCAAGGTGCAGACTAAGGCTACCGAGATCGCCATCATCAGCAGTTTCATACTCAGGTCTTTCTCCGTGCGGAGGATGGATTTCTTCTCCGTCTCGACGGACTTACCGCCCAGCTCTTTCTTCGCCAGTCCTACGGCACTCTTGATCACACCCCAGGAACGGACGATACCGATCATTCCGGCCATAGCGATGGCACCGATACCGATGTTACGACCATAGGTCGTGAACAGCACTTGCGGGTCCACAGACGCCATTCCCGGCATCGTGCCCAGCACCGGCAGCAGCACCCACCATACGAAAGCCGAACCGGCACAGATGATGGCGGCATATTTGAGACCGATGATGAATCCCAGACCCAGCACAGCGGCTGAGGTATTGATGGAGAAGAGCATCTTCGTCTTCACGGCTACCGTCTCGCCCCATTGCGTCATACGAGTAGAGAGCGACTCGGTCCATAAACCGAAGGTACTGACCACGAAGTCATACAGTCCGCCGACAGCCGCAGCCCATATAAGGGGTTTGGCAGCCGAAGGCTGATCTGCAGCAGCCGCATCTTTGGTTTCCATCTCTTCTTTCTCATTAGAGATCAGCACCTGCGTCGTAGCCGTCGCTTCAGGGAAAGGATACTCGCCGTGCTTCTCCTGCACGAAATACTTACGGAAAGGAATGAGGAACAGGATTCCCAAACAACCTCCTAACAAGGAGGACAGGAAGATCTGAGTGAAGGTCACGGTG